>NZ_JALCZB010000102.1:0-15065 GCF_022690745.1 Anaeromyxobacter sp. SG64
GCGGGATCGTCAAGGTGGGCGAGGAGATCGAGGTCGTCGGCCTGAAGCCGACGGTCAAGACGGTGGTGACGGGCGTGGAGATGTTCCGCAAGCTGCTCGACGAGGGGCAGGCGGGCGACAACATCGGTGCGCTGCTCCGCGGCCTGAAGCGCGAGGAGGTGGAGCGCGGTCAGGTGCTGGCGAAGCCGGGCTCGATCACGCCCCACACCAAGTTCAAGGCCGAGGTGTACGTCCTGACGAAGGAGGAGGGTGGGCGCCACACGCCGTTCTTCAACGGCTACCGCCCGCAGTTCTACTTCCGCACGACGGACGTCACGGGTTCGGTTCAGCTTCCGCAGGGTGTCGAGATGGTGATGCCCGGGGACAACATCGCGATGGAGGTGGAGCTCATCACCCCGATCGCGATGGAGAAGGAGCTTCGGTTCGCGATTCGCGAGGGTGGCCGCACGGTCGGCGCCGGCGTCGTGGCCGAGGTGATCCAGTAAGGAAGGGATCCCATGGCCGGGAATCGCAGCATCATCACGCTCGAGTGCAAGACCTGCAAAGAGCGGAACTACACGACCACGAAGAACAAGAAGAAGACGCAGGACAAGCTCGCGCTGTCCAAGTACTGCCCGCGCTGCCGCAAGCACGTGGAGCACAAGGAGACGAAGTAGCGCGAAGCCGCCGGGGATAGGCCAGTAGCTCGAACGGTAGAGCAGCGGTCTCCAAAACCGCGGGTTGGGGGTTCGAATCCCTCCTGGCCTGCCAATCGAGGCAGGACGAACCGAGCAGAAACCGACGGGGGCGGGGCGCCGAACGCGTCCCGCCCCCATGCCGCACGAAGGCCGAAGGGCGAGCCATGGAAAACGTGGGCGGGGTCGAGCAGCCGAAGCGGATCGTCGTGATCTTCTACGTGCTCGCCGCGATCGCGGTCGGGGTGTTCTTCGAGCGCATCCTCGCGCTCGCGTTCTCGTATACCCGCGTGAACGACTTCGCGGTGCTCGGGGACTGGACGCTCTCGACCGTCGTCGGGTTCGCGCTGGCGGTCGTGCTCGCGATCGGGGTGTGGCGCTACCCGAAGACCCAGCAGGTCTCGTTCGAGATCGCGCTGGAGCTTCGCCGGGTCACGTGGCCGAGCCTGCGCGAGACGCGGGCCGCCACGGTCGCGGTGATCGTGGCGTCGGCCGTCGCGGCGGTGGTCCTCGGCGTGTTCGACTTCGTCTGGAGCTGGCTCAGCTCGAAGGTCTACTAGGTCGCTCGCGGCCGAGCGGTTTCGACAGGCTCACGAGCGACGGGAGCCCTGGGCGGCGGAAGGCCGCCGGTGGCTCCCGCGGCGTTTAGGCGGGGCACGGGGCGACCACACGGAGACGCGCAAATGGCGAAGAAGTGGTACGTCGTCCACACCTACTCGGGCTTCGAGAACAAGGTGAAGAAGTCGCTGGAGGAGCGCGTCCGGCAGCACAGCCTCCAGGAGCAGTTCGGCGAGGTCCTCATCCCCATGGAAGTGGTCCAGGAGATGGTGAAGGGGGAGAAGAAGACCTCGAAGCGCAAGTTCTTCCCGGGCTACATCCTCGTGAACATGGAGATGACGCTCGACACCTGGCACCTCGTGAAGGGGACGCCCAAGGTGACGGGCTTCGTCGGGAACGCGAAGACGCCGAACGAGGTCCCGGCGGTGTCGGACATCGAGGTGCAGCGGCTCACGACGCAGATCTCCGAGGGCTCGCTGAAGCCCAAGCCGAAGGTGCAGTTCGAGGAGGGCGATCAGGTCCGCGTGATCGACGGCCCGTTCTCGAACTTCAACGGCACGGTCGAGGAGGTCAAGCCGGACAAGGGCAAGCTGCGCGTGCTCGTCTCGATCTTCGGGCGCGCCACGCCGGTGGAGCTCGACTTCATGCAGGTGGAGAAGACGTAGTGTGGCACCGCCCGCGGTGAGTCACCGCGGGCGAATACGTGGGAGAGCCGAGTCAACGGCTCGTTCGACCACGCGGGGCCGCCTCTGCGGCCTCGAGGAGCAGCGATGAAGAAGGTCACTGGACAGATCAAGCTGCAGCTCCCCGCCGGCAAGGCGAACCCGGCTCCGCCCGTGGGCCCGGCGCTCGGCCAGCACGGCGTGAACATCATGGAGTTCTGCAAGCAGTTCAACGCGGCGACGCAGGCGCAGGCGAAGGAAGCGCTCATCATCCCGGTCATCATCACGGTGTACCAGGACCGCTCCTTCACCTTTCAGCTGAAGACCCCGCCCGCGGCGATCCTCCTGAAGAAGGCGGCCGGCCTCCACACGGAGAAGAAGAAGGGCTCCGGCGCGCACAAGCCCGGCAAGGAGAAGGTCGGGCAGGTGACGCGCAAGCAGGTCGAGCAGATCGCGAAGACGAAGATGCAGGACATGACGGCGGGCAGCCTCGAGGCCGCGATGCGGACCGTCGAGGGGACCGCGCTGTCCATGGGCATCGACGTCGTCGGCTAGCCGCGAGGAGGACACGGACATGGCTCACGTTGCGAAGAAGTACAAGGCGGCGGTCGCGAAGGTCGACCGGGTGAAGCGGTACAAGCTCGACGAGGCGATGAGCCTCGTGAAGCAGACCGCCACGAAGAAGTTCGACGAGACGGTGGACGCCGCGATCAACCTCGGCGTCGACCCCAAGCACGCCGATCAGGTGGTCCGCGGCGCCGTCGTGCTGCCGCACGGCATGGGCAAGGCGGTCAAGATCGCGGTGTTCGCGAAGGGCGACAAGGCGCGCGAGGCCCAGGAGGCCGGCGCGGACATCGTCGGCGCCGAGGATCTCGCGGAGAAGGTCCAGGGCGGCTTCATGGACTTCGACAAGGTGCTCGCGACGCCGGACATGATGGGCGTCGTCGGCCGCCTCGGTAAGGTCCTCGGCCCCCGCGGCCTCATGCCGAACCCCAAGGTCGGCACGGTCTCGGCGGACATCTCCCGCGCCGTGAAGGAGCAGAAGGCCGGCAAGGTCGAGTTCCGCGTCGAGAAGGCGGGCATCGTCCACGTGCCGTTCGGCAAGGCCTCCTTCGACCCGGAGAAGCTCAAGGCGAACTTCTCGGCGATCATGGAGATCATCTACAAGGCGAAGCCGCAGACCGCGAAGGGCGTGTACGTGAAGAACGTGACGCTCTCCACGACGATGGGCCCGGGCATCAAGCTCGACCTCGCCGAGCTCGCCGCGCAGCACGGCTAGCGACACGTTTCTGGAGTTCCCGGCGGCATGACGCCGCCGGGGTTTCTGGTCCAAGACAGCGGGCCCGCGAACGGCCCCGGGTGCGAGCGCAGTTCCGGGGCGAGCGAGCGGCCAAGCGGATCCGCGAGGGTCCGACCCGCCGAGACGGGAACCTGCAGCCTCTCCGCAGCGTCCCCTGCTTGGCCAGGGGGTCTTCGTACCGGACGTCCGGTCCGAACCCCGAGCGAAACCGCGCCGGCGAACGCCGGCCGGTCCGAAAGGTGGTGAGACTAATTGAACCGGACGGAAAAAGAGCAGGTCATCGGTGAGCTCCACGAGAAGATGGCGAAGGCGAAGGCGGCCATCCTCGCGGAGCCCAAGGGGCTGAACGTCGCGACGGTCACCGAGCTTCGGCGCAAGCTGCGCGAGGCGAAGGTGGAGTACCGCATCGTGAAGAACACCCTCGCCGCGCGCGCCGCCAAGGGCACGCCGGTGGAGCCGATCGCGGAGAAGTTCGTGGGGCCGACGGCGCTCGTCATGAGCTACGGCGACGTCGTCACGCCGGCGAAGCTCCTCGCGGAGTTCATGAAGGACCGCGAGAACTTCACCATCCGCACCGCGGTGATCGAAGGTCGGGTCGTCGACGCGAAGGGGATCCAGTCCCTCGCGAAGCTGCCGGGGCTCCTGGAGCTCCGCGGCCAGATCGCCGCGATGATCGCGCAGCCCGCGACCCAGCTCGCCCGCATGATCGGGGCCCCGGGCCAGCAGCTGGCCCGTGTCCTCGGCGCGCGCCGCGAGCAGCTCGAGAAGCAGTCTTAAACGGTACGTGAACCGCCCGCGCGGAAGGTCGCGCGGGCCAGACGCTGCGGGCGCCCCGAAGGGCGCCCCGGAACAAAGAGAAGGAAGAAGGAAATGGCCGATCTCAACACGATCGTGGAACAGCTGTCGGGCCTCACGGTGATGGAGGCCGCCGAGCTCGTGAAGCAGCTCGAGGAGAAGTGGGGCGTCTCCGCCGCCGCTCCGGTGATGGTCGCCGGCGCGGGTGGCGGGGCTGCCGCCGCGGCTCCGGTCGAGGAGAAGACGGAGTTCTCCGTCGTCCTCGCGGACGCCGGCGCGAACAAGATCAACGTGATCAAGGAAGTCCGCGCGATCACGGGCCTCGGCCTCAAGGAGGCGAAGGACCTCGTCGAGGGCGCCCCCAAGGAGGTCAAGGGTGGCGTCGCGAAGGCGGAGGCCGACGAGCTCAAGAAGAAGCTCGAGGCCGCCGGCGCCAAGGTCGAGATCAAGTAGCGAGGCGTGCGCACGGCGGGGCGGAGTTGCAAGCCGCCTCGCCGTGGCTCACGTTGGAATCTTTGACGGGTGAGGGTGGAGTCGTTAAGAACCCGTATCCCTTTCACTGATTCCGGAATCCCGGCCGTTTCGGCCGGACGCAGTTGGGTAGCCGGCCTGCTGGCCGGCTAGACCTGTTTGTACGGGTCTCGAAGGGACAGAGGACCGAACTCGATGGCGACGACGATCCAGAACAACTTCAGAATCCGGCGAAACTTTGGGAAGATCAACAAGATCGCCGAGATCCCCAACCTCATCGCCATCCAGAAATCGTCCTACGACAAGTTCCTCCAGGCCGACGTCCCGCCCGAGAAGCGTGAGGACACGGGCCTGCAGGGCGTCTTCAAGTCGGTCTTCCCGATCAAGGACTTCAACGAGACGAGCTCGCTCGAGTTCGTCAGCTATCACCTCGAGAAGCCCAAGTACGACGTCGACGAGTGCCATCAGCGCGGCATGACGTACTCGGCGCCGATCAAGGTCGTCGTTCGCCTGGTCGTCTGGGACAAGGACGAGGAGACGGGCGCGCAGTCGATCCGCGACGTCAAGGAGCAGGAGGTCTATTTCGGCGAGATCCCGCTCATGACGGAGAACGGGACCTTTATCATCAACGGCACGGAGCGCGTCGTCGTCAGCCAGCTCCACCGGTCGCCGGGCGCGTTCTTCGACCACGACAAGGGCAAGAGCCACTCGTCGGGCAAGCTCCTCTTCAACGCCCGGATCATCCCGTACCGCGGGTCCTGGATCGACTTCGAGTTCGACCACAAGGACATCCTCTACGTCCGCATCGACCGCCGCCGGAAGCTCCCCGCGACGGTGCTGCTGCGCGCCCTCGGCGGCGTGCCGGACACGGCGAAGAAGAGCCCGGTCGAGTTCCACGGCTCGGCCGAGGAGATCCTCAAGTACTACTACGACACCGAGACGATCCGGGTCGAAGGCAAGGGCAAGTTCGAGAAGGACCTGAACCCGGACCTGCTCAAGGGCCAGCGCGCGACGCGCGACATCCGCGACCCGAAGACGAACGAGATCATCGTCAAGAAGAACCGGAAGTTCACCGAGAGCGCGATCAAGAAGCTCGTCGCGGCGAAGATGAAGTCGCTGCCGATCGAGCCGGAGGAGGTCTACACCAAGATCTCCGCCGAGGACGTGGTGGACGCCGACACGGGTGAGGTGCTCCTCGAGGTCAACGAGGAGGTCACCGAGGCCAAGATCGAGGAGCTCCGCAAGCGCGGCATCCTCGAGTTCAGGGTCCTCTTCATCGACAACCTGAACGTGCTGCCGTCGCTCCGCGACACGCTCATCCAGGACAAGATCTCCACGCCCGAGGAGGCGATCATGGAGATCTACCGCCGCCTCCGCCCCGGCGATCCGCCGACGCCCGAGACCGCGACGAACCTGTTCGTCAACCTGTTCTTCAACGCGGAGCGGTACGACCTCTCGAAGGTCGGGCGCCTGAAGCTGAACCACAAGTTCGGGATCGACGAGCCGCTCGACAACACCGTCGTGACGAAGCGCGACATCCTCGAGGTGGTCCGCTTCCTCATCGACCTCAAGAACGGCACGCCGAACAAGGACGTCGACGACATCGACCACCTCGGCAACCGCCGCGTCCGCGCGGTCGGCGAGCTGCTCGAGAACCAGTACCGCATCGGCCTCGTTCGCATGGAGCGCGCGATCAAGGAGCGCATGAGCCTCCAGGAGATCGAGACGCTCATGCCGCACGACCTCATCAACGCGAAGCCGGTCACGGCGGTCATCAAGGAGTTCTTCGGGTCGAGCCAGCTCTCGCAGTTCATGGATCAGACGAACCCGCTCTCCGAGGTGACGCACAAGCGGCGCCTCTCGGCGCTCGGGCCGGGCGGCCTCACCCGCGAGCGCGCGGGCTTCGAGGTGCGCGACGTCCACTCCACGCACTACGGCCGCATCTGCCCGATCGAGACGCCTGAAGGCCCGAACATCGGCCTCATCGCGTCGCTCTCCACCCACGCGCGCGTGAACGAGTACGGCTTCGTCGAGACGCCGTACCGCAAGGTCGAGAAGGGGAGGGTGACCGAGGAGGTCTCCTTCTACTCGGCGCTCGAGGAGGAGAAGCACATCATCGCGCAGGCGAACGCGCCGGTGGACAAGAAGGGCGTGTTCACGGGGAACATGGTCTCGTGCCGCAAGGAGGGCGAGTACATCAACGCCCGCCCGGACGAGGTCGACCTCATGGACGTGAGCCCGAACCAGCTCGTGTCCGTCGCCGCCTCGCTCGTGCCGTTCCTTGAGAACGACGACGCGAACCGCGCCCTCATGGGCTCGAACATGCAGCGCCAGGCGGTGCCGCTCCTCCGCACGCGGGCGCCGCTCGTCGGCACCGGCATCGAGGGGATCGTCGCGCGCGACTCGGGCGTGTGCGTCGTGGCGAAGCGCGACGGCGTCATCCAGTCCGTCGACGCCGCCCGCATCGTGGTGAAGGCCGACGTGCCGACCTCCGCGACCGACGTCGCGAACGAGGTCGACATCTACAACCTCATCAAGTACCAGCGGTCGAACCAGAACACCTGCATCAACCAGAAGCCCATCGTGAAGCCGGGCGAGCGGGTGAAGAAGGGCGACGTCATCGCGGACGGGCCGGCGACGGAGATGGGCGAGCTCGCGCTCGGCCAGAACGTGGTCGTCGCGTTCATGCCCTGGCAGGGCTACAACTTCGAGGACTCGATCCTCCTCTCCGAGCGCTTCCTCAAGGAGGACGTGTTCACGTCGGTGCACATCGAGGAGTTCGAGTGCGTCGCGCGTGACACGAAGCTCGGCAAGGAGGAGATCACCCGCGACATCCCGAACGTCGGCGAGGAGGCCCTGAAGGACCTCGACGAGTCGGGCATCATCCGCATCGGCGCCGAGGTGAAGCCGGGCGACATCCTCGTCGGCAAGATCACGCCGAAGGGCGAGACCCAGCTCTCGCCCGAGGAGAAGCTCCTCCGCGCGATCTTCGGCGAGAAGGCGGGCGACGTCCGCGACAGCTCGCTCCGCGTCCCGCCGGGCGTCTCCGGCACGGTCATCAACGCGAAGGTCTTCAGCCGCAAGGGCGTCGAGAAGGACGAGCGCGCGAAGGCCATCGAGGAGATGGAGGAGGCGAAGCTCCTCAAGGACCAGAACGACGAGATCCGCATCATCCAGGACTCGGCGTTTCAGAAGATCCGCCGCCTGCTCCTCGGCAAGGAGGTCTCCGGCCGCCTCGTCGACGACAAGGGCAACCAGCTCCTCAAGAAGGGCGACGTCCTCGACGACGCGCTCCTCGACACGATCCCCCAGCGCTACTGGGGCGAGATCGCGGTCGAGGGTGACGTGCAGGACCTGGCGCGGAAGATCGTCGAGAACTTCGAGGAGCAGAAGGAGCTCGTGAAGCTCCTCTTCGGCGAGAAGATCGGCCGCCTGAAGAAGGGCGACGAGCTCCCGCCGGGCGTCATCAAGATGGTGAAGGTGTACGTCGCCATCAAGCGCAAGCTCGCGGTCGGCGACAAGATGGCCGGCCGCCACGGCAACAAGGGCGTCGTCTCCCGCGTGCTCCCCGAGGAGGACCTGCCGTACCTCGAGGACGGCCGGCCGGTGGACATCGTCCTGAACCCGCTCGGCGTCCCGTCCCGCATGAACGTGGGCCAGATCCTCGAGACGCACCTCGGCTGGGCGGCGAAGAACGTCGGCTGGCGGCTCCAGGAGATGGTCGAGAAGAACTTCGGCCCCGATCAGCTCCGCAAGAAGCTGAAGAAGGCGTTCGAGGGCGTCGACGGCGCCTCCGAGCGGCTCGGGCTGCTCATCGAGGAGCTGCCGGAGAAGGAGCTGCCGAAGCTCGCGATGAAGCTGCGCGACGGCATGCACGTCGCGACGCCGGTGTTCGACGGCGCCCGCGAGGACGAGATGAAGGCGCTCCTCGGCGAGGGCTCGGCGACGATGCAGTCGATCCTCTTCGACGGCCGCACCGGCGAGCCGTTCGACCAGGACGTCACGGTCGGCGTCATGTACATGCTGAAGCTGCACCACCTCGTGGACGAGAAGATCCACGCCCGCTCCATCGGGCCGTACTCGCTCGTCACGCAGCAGCCCCTCGGCGGCAAGGCCCAGTTCGGCGGCCAGCGGCTCGGCGAGATGGAGGTCTGGGCGATGGAGGCCTACGGCGCGGCCTACTCGCTCCAGGAGTTCCTCACGGTGAAGTCCGACGACGTGGTCGGCCGCACCCGCATGTACGAGGCGATCGTCAAGGGCGAGAACACGCTCGAGTCCGGCCTCCCCGAGTCGTTCAACGTGCTCATCAAGGAGCTCCAGAGCCTCGCGCTCGACGTCGAGCTCCTCGAGACGCCGGAGGCGAAGGCGGCCCGCGAGCAGGCCGAGGGCGACCTGGGCGGGCCGCTCGGCACGCCGCGCGGCGCCGCGGCCGAGAAGAACACCGCGTAACCCGGGCCCGGGGCCGGCGGCTTGGAGCCGCCGGCCCCAGCGCCCGGTCCGCGCGGGCGCGCGGGCCGACGGGACGGTTCAGAGACCCTTCTTGCTGGACGAGGTCAAGACGTGAAGGACATCTTCAATTTCTTCGAGAAGCCGAAGGATCCGCTGTCGTTCTCCGCGATCCGCATCTCGCTCGCGAGCCCGGACAAGATCCGCCAGTGGTCGCACGGCGAGGTGAAGAAGCCGGAGACGATCAACTACCGGACCTTCAAGCCGGAGCGCGACGGCCTGTTCTGCGCGAAGATCTTCGGCCCCGTGAAGGACTACGAGTGCAACTGCGGCAAGTACAAGCGCATGAAGCACCGCGGGGTCGTCTGCGAGAAGTGCGGCGTCGAGGTGATCCAGTCGAAGGTCCGCCGCGAGCGGCTCGGCCACATCACCCTCGCGACGCCCGTCGCGCACATCTGGTTCCTCAAGTCGCTGCCGAGCCGCATCGGCAACCTCCTCGACATCACGCTGAAGGACCTCGAGAAGGTCCTCTACTGTGAGTCGTACATCGTCATCGACCCCAAGGAGACGACGCTCCAGCGCGCCGAGCTGCTCTCCGAGGAGCGCTACCACAAGGCGATGGAGGAGTTCGGCGAGGAGGCGTTCCTGGCCGGCATGGGCGGCGAGGCCGTCCTCGAGCTCCTCAAGGTCGTCGGCCCCGCGGACAAGGGGCACGGCGAGGGCGTGCACGGCCTCGCGGCCGAGCTGCGCGCCCAGATGAAGGAGGCGACGAGCGACGCGAAGCGGAAGAAGATCGCGAAGCGGCTCAAGGTCGTCGAGGCGTTCGTCGCGTCCGGCAACAAGCCGGACTGGATGATGCTCGAGGTCATCCCGGTCATCCCGCCCGACCTCCGCCCGCTCGTCCCCCTCGACGGCGGCCGGTTCGCGACCTCCGACCTCAACGACCTGTACCGCCGCGTCATCAACCGCAACAACCGCCTGAAGCGGCTCCAGGAGCTGAACGCCCCGGACATCATCATCCGCAACGAGAAGCGGATGCTGCAGGAGGCGGTGGACGCCCTCTTCGACAACGGGCGCCGCGGCAAGACCATCACCGGGCCGAACAAGCGCCCGCTCAAGTCCCTGAGCGACATGCTCAAGGGCAAGCAGGGCCGCTTCCGCCAGAACCTGCTCGGCAAGCGCGTCGACTACTCGGGCCGCTCCGTCATCGTGGTCGGCCCCGAGCTCAAGCTGCACCAGTGCGGCCTGCCGAAGATCATGGCCCTCGAGCTCTTCAAGCCGTTCATCTACAACAAGCTCGAAGAGAAGGGCTACGTCACCACCATCAAGAGCGCGAAGAAGATGGTGGAGAAGGAGCGCCCCGAGGTCTGGGACATCCTCGACGAGGTGATCCGCGAGCACCCGGTGCTCCTGAACCGCGCCCCGACGCTGCACCGCCTCGGCATCCAGGCGTTCGAGCCGGTCCTCATCGAGGGCAAGGCGATCCAGCTCCACCCGCTCGTCTGCACCGCCTTCAACGCCGACTTCGACGGCGACCAGATGGCCGTGCACGTGCCGCTGTCCATCGAGGCCCAGATGGAGGCGCGCGTGCTCATGATGAGCACGAACAACATCCTCTCGCCCGCGCACGGCAAGCCCATCATCGTGCCGAGCCAGGACATCGTCCTCGGCATCTACTACATGACCCGCGAGCGCGCGTTCGCCCGCGGAGAGGGCAAGGTCTTCGCGAGCGCGGAGGAGGTCCGCGCCGCCTACGACCAGGGCGAGGTCGAGCTCCAGGCGAAGATCTGGGTGCGCCTCGACGGCACCCGCGTCGAGAGCACCGTCGGTCGCGTGCTCCTCTACGACATCGTGCCGAAGCGGCTGCCGTTCGAGTCCATCAACAAGGTCATGGACAAGAAGCAGCTCCAGAACCTCATCGACCTCACCTACCGCCTCTGCGGCGAGAAGGAGACGGTGCTCCTCGCGGACCGCGTCCGCTCGATGGGCTACGGGAACGCGACGCGAGCCGGCATCTCGATCGCGCTCGAGAACATGATCATCCCGAGGAGGAAGCAGGAGCTCCTCGACCGCGCGATGGGCGAGGTGGAGGACATCCAGACCCAGTACACCGAGGGTCTCATCACCATCGGCGAGCGGTACAACAAGGTCATCGACATCTGGGCGCAGGTCACGGAGGAGGTGGCCCAGGAGATGATGTCCCAGATCGGCCAGGAGACGGCCGTCGGCCCGGGCAAGGACGGCAAGCGCGAGGAGCGCAAGCAGCCGTCGTTCAACCCGATCTACATCATGGCCGACTCCGGCGCCCGCGGCTCGGCGCAGCAGATCCGTCAGCTCGCCGGCATGCGCGGCCTCATGGCCAAGCCGTCCGGCGAGATCATCGAGACGCCGATCACCGCGAACTTCCGCGAGGGCCTGAACGTCCAGCAGTACTTCATCTCGACGCACGGCGCTCGAAAGGGCCTCGCCGACACGGCGCTCAAGACGGCGAACTCCGGTTACCTCACCCGGCGCCTCGTCGACGTCGCGCAGGACGCCATCATCACCGAGTACGACTGCGGCGCGATGGACGGCATCACGCTCGGCGCGCTGGTCGAGGGCGGCGAGATCATCGAGCCGATGGGCGAGCGCATCCTGGGCCGCGTCGCGCTCGACGACATCCACGACCCGTTCGCCACCACCGTGCTGGTGAAGGCGAACGAGGAGATCGACGAGAACCGGGTCAAGCTCATCGAGAACTCCGGCATCGACAAGGTGAAGATCCGCTCGGTGCTCACCTGCCAGGCGCGGCGCGGCATCTGCGTCGAGTGCTACGGGCGCGATCTCGCCCGCGGCCGCAAGGTGAACATCGGCGAGGCGGTCGGCGTGATCGCCGCGCAGTCGATCGGCGAGCCCGGCACGCAGCTCACGATGCGCACGTTCCACATCGGCGGCGCGGCGTCCCGGCGGGCGGAGCAGTCGACCATCGAGAACCGGAACCCCGGCCTCGTGAAGTTCCACAACGTGAGCGTGGCGAAGAAGAAGGACGGCACGCTCATCGTGATGAACCGCAACGGCGAGATCATCGTCACCGACGATCAGGGCCGCGAGCGCGAGCGCTACGGCGTCGTCTACGGCGCGAAGCTCCTCGTGCGCGAGGGGCAGAAGATCGAGACGAACACGCTCCTCGCGGAGTGGGACCCGTACTCGATGCCGATCATCACCGAGGTGGCCGGGCGCGTGAAGTACGGCGACCTCATCGACGGCGTCACGATCTCGGAGCAGGTCGACGAGATCACCGGCCTCGCCCGCAAGGCGGTCATCGCCTCCAAGGATCCCGACGCGCGCCCGCGCATCTCGATCAAGGACGCCGAGGGCAAGACGCGGAAGCTCGCCAACTCCGAGGCCGACGCCCGCTACATGCTCCCCGAGGGCGCGAACCTCGTCGTGAACGACGGCGACGAGGTCGACGCCGGCGACGTCATCGCGAAGATGCCGCGCGAGACCACGAAGACGAAGGACATCACCGGCGGTCTCCCGCGCGTCGCGGAGCTCTTCGAGGCCCGCAAGCCCAAGGAGCACGCGGTCATCTCCGAGATCGACGGCGTGGTCGCCTTCGGCAAGGACACGAAGGGCAAGCGCAAGGTGGTCATCACGCCCGAGGTGGACGGCAAGCTCCGGCCCGACCTCGCGAAGGAGTACCTGATCGGGAAGGGCAAGCACATCTCGGTGCACACGGGCGACCGGGTGCGTGCGGGCGAGGCGCTCATGGACGGCGCCGCCAACCCGCACGACATCCTCCGCGTGCTCGGCGAGAAGGAGCTCGCCCGCTGGCTGGTGGACGAGGTCCAGGAGGTCTACCGGCTCCAGGGCGTGAAGATCAACGACAAGCACATCGAGACGATCGTCCGGCAGATGCTGCGTCGCGTGCGGATCGTCGACGTGGGCGACACGAACTTCCTCGCCGACGAGCAGGTCGAGAAGTTCGTGTTCGAGGAGGAGAACGAGAAGGTGATCACCGCGGGTGGGCGCCCGGCGCAGGGCGAGCCCCTCCTGCTCGGCATCACCAAGGCCTCGCTCTCCACCGAGTCGTTCATCTCGGCGTCCTCGTTCCAGGAGACGACCAAGGTGCTGACCGAGGCCGCGATCAGCGGCAAGGTCGACCACCTCCGCGGCCTCAAGGAGAACGTCATCATGGGCCGGCTCATCCCCGCCGGCACCGGCCTGCCGCACTACAAGCACCTCGACATCGAGGTCGAGACGCCGGTGGACGCGGTGGAGGAGGCCGAGGAGGCCCTCGCCGTCGCGAGCGGGGAGGAGTAGCCGCTCCGCCGCGCGTCAGCTCGAGCCCGGAACCGGGCCCGGTCCCAAGAGGGGCCGGGCCCTTTCCTTTTTGATCTGGCGCAACGCAGTGTTTCGAGATGGCGTAAGCAGCCGCTTAGCTCCAGGCGCCCGCACGGACGGTGAGTCTCGGACGGGTCGGTGCCGGAATTGATGTGGAGCAATATTCGGCACTTGTCTGGGGGTCGTGGGAGGGGGCACGCGCTTGACGAATGCCAACTCCCAAATCGTGTTCATATTCTGCGGCACTTCGGACTTGCGTGGTGTGCGGTTCCCCGATGTCGCCGAAGACTTCCAGGGTCTACGGGCATATGGGGGATACTTGACTCGATGAGTCCGCTTTCATAAAGTCACGTTACGTAACCTACCCGGGACACTTCGACGCAGGCCAGAGAGGCGACCAGTAAATGAGGACGGCGACCACTCAGAAGAGCAGCAGGGAGTTCGAAGAGCTCGCTCCCTACCTCAAGGCGGTCCGCGACTATCCGCCGCTGAACCGCGAAGAAGAGCACGCGCTCGCGCTCCGCGCGCGCAAGGGCGACGTCCGCGCGAAGCAGAAGCTCGTGCGCCACAACCTGGCGTTCGTGGTCGCCATCGCGCGGAAGCAGCGCCGCGGCACGGTGCGGCTCGACGATCTCATCCAGGAAGGCAACGTCGGCCTCATGCGCGCCGTCGAGAAGTTCGATCCGCACGCCGGCACGCGCTTCTCGACGTACGCGGTCTGGTGGATCCGCGCCTACATCGGGAAGTATCTGAAGGAGGCGCGCTCCACCGTGCGCCCGCAGAGCGGCACGGTCGCGCAGCCGGACCTGTCGCTCGACAGCGCCATCGACGAGGAGGGTGACGCCACCCACCTCGAGCGCATCGAGGACGAGGGCCCCGGCCCCGAGGACACCTACCTGCAGGGCGAAGGCGACCGCGACGTCCGCGACGCGCTCGGGAAGGTCCGCAAGCGCATCGGCGAGCTGGGCTGGGACATCGTCCACAACCGGCTCGAGCAGGATCAGCCGCGCACGCTCGAGGAGATCGGCAAGCGCTGGGGCGTGTCGCGCGAGCGCGTCCGCCAGGTGGAGCTGAAGACGAAGCAGTTCCTCCACCGCTACCTGCAGCCCGGCGAGCGCGACGCCGCGTAGCCCGTCGCCCGGAGATCCGGCGAACCCGCGAGCCCGCCCCCGTGTCACGGGTGGCGGGCTCGCTCGTCCCGGCGGCCGGCTTGCGGCTCGCCGGGCGCGCTGCTAACGATGCCGCCATGCTGGAACGGATCGGCATCTCGCTCGAGCGCAGCCTGCTCGAGCAGTTCGACGAGCTCATCGAGCGCAAGGGCTATGTCAACCGCTCCGAGGCCGTGCGGGACCTCATCCGCGACCAGCTCGTCCAGCGCCAGTGGTCCGAGTCGGAGCGCGGCGAGCAGGTCGCGGTGGTCGCCGTCGTGTACGACCACGAGTCCTCGAGCCTCGCGCAGAAGCTGACCCACATCCAGCACGAGAACCACCAGGCGGTCGTCTCCGCGCTCCACGTCCACATGGACGCGCACAACTGCCTGGAGGTGCTCGTGCTCCGCGGGCGCGCCGGCGAGATCCTGCAGATGGCCGAGAGCCTCGTGGCGACACGTGGCGTGAAGTACGGCAAGGTCCTCCCTGCGACGACCGGCGAGGCCCTTCGCTAAACGACAGTTCGTGATTCGCGATCACCTTCGGTGCCGCGAATCACGCTGTCGTTTAGCCATGTTCGAACGGGGGCTGCGCCCCCGCCCCGCCGAGCGAAGCTCGTCGGGGCCCCACCCCGGCTCGCCGGGTCCCGTGCGACGCCGCGAGCGGCTTCGCCGCTTCCGCGGCGTCG
>NZ_JALCZB010000103.1:0-14440 GCF_022690745.1 Anaeromyxobacter sp. SG64
GCGGCGGGCGAGGGCGGGGGCGCGTCGGCGCGCTGGGCCGGGACGCCGCCCGTCGGGCGGGGCGGATCGGCCGGCGCGGCGACGATGGTGCGCGGCTCGCGCTCGCAGGCGGCGAGCGCAAAGGCGAGGGCGACGGGGAGGAGCGCGCGGGGGATCATCGGTGGGGCTCGAGGCGAGGCGGAGCCGGAGCGGCCCCGCAGCCACATTCACATGGGGTAAACTCCGATCGGCACCACGTCGCCCGGCGGCGCGGCCGCGAGGAGCCGGGCGACGGTCTGGCCGGTGCCGGGCACGACCCGGTCCGGGCAGAGCTCGGCGAGGGGCGCGAGCACGAAGCGGCGCGTGATGAGCCCCGGGTGTGGCACCAGGAGCTCGGGCGTGCGGATCACCTGGTCGCCCAGGAGCAGGAGGTCGAGATCGAGCGTGCGGGCCGCCCAGCGGACGCCGGTGCGGCGCCGGCCGCAGGTGCGCTCGACCCGCTGGAGCGCCTCGAGGAGCGCGGGCGCGGGCAGCTCCGCCTCGAGCTCCAGCACCGCGTTGAGGTAGCGGGGCTGCGGCGGCCCGACCGGCGCGGTGTCGAACACGCGCGAGCCGCGCAGCACCGCGACTCGCGGCTCGGTCCGGAGCGCCCGCGCGGCGTGCGCGAGGTGCCCCCAGCGGTCGCCGAGGTTCGTGCCGACGGCCACGTAGGCGCGCATGCGCCTGCCCTAACACGCCGCCTGGGCTCAGACCACGGGATTGCGGAGCACCCCGATCCCGGCGATGTCCACCTCGACCCAGTCCCCGCGCCGGATGGGCCCCACGCCCTCGGGGGTGCCGGTGGCGACGACGTCGCCCGGCAGGAGCGTCATCACCTGGGAGATGAACGCGAGGAGCGCGAACGGGTCGACGGTCATGTCCCGCGTCGAGCCGCGCTGCCGCTCGGCGCCGTTGACCCGGCAGACGACGGGGAGATCGAGCGGGTCGAGCGACGTCTCGACGAACGGGCCGATCGGGCAGAAGGTGTCGAAGCCCTTCGCGCGGGTGAACTGCTTCTCCTCCCGCTGGATGTCACGCGCCGTGACGTCGTTCAGGCAGCTGTACCCGAACACGGCGCCGCGCGCCTCGGCGGCCGTGGCGCGCGAGAGCGGCCGCGCGACCACGACGGCGAGCTCCGCCTCGTGGTGCACCTCGCTCGACTGCTCCGGGCAGCGGATCGCCTCCTGCGGACCGACGACCGAGGTCGGGGGCTTCAGGAAGAGGAGCGGCTGCGCGGGGAGCTCGTTGCCGAGCTCGCGCGCGTGGGCGCGGTAGTTCCGCCCGACGCAGACGATCTTGGACGGCTCCACGGGCGCGAGCAGGGTCACCTCGGCGAGCGGGAGCGCCCGCCCCTCGGGGAGCCCGCCTGCCCACGGCGCGGCGTTCAGCGGCCGGACCTCGCCGCCCTCGACGACGCCGTAGCGATCCTGCCCCCGGTGCCGGAAGCGGCAGATCCTCACCTCGAGCTCCGCAGCTCGAGCACGTCGGCCATGTCGTAGAGACCGGCCGGCCGCCCCGCGACCCAGTGCGCCGCCCGCACCGCGCCCCGCGCGAACTGCTCGCGGCTCGTCGCCCGGTGGGTGAGCTCGAGGCGCTCGCCCTCGCCGCAGAAGAACACCGTGTGCTCGCCGACGACGTCGCCGCCGCGCAAGGTCTGGATGCCGATCTGCCAGGGCGGGCGCTCGCCGAGGATGCCGTGGCGCGTGTACGCGAGCGCGTCGGCCGGATCGCGATCGAGCGCCCGCGCGGCGACCTCGCCGAGCGCGACCGCCGTCCCGGAGGGCGCGTCGCGCTTCCGCTTGTGGTGGATCTCGACGATCTCGACGTCGTAGGCGTCGCCCAGCGTCTTCGCGGCCTGGCGCACGAGCTCGAACAGCACGTTCACGCCCACGCTCATGTTGGGCGAGAGGACGATCGGGACCTTCCGCGCCGCGGCCGCGACACGCGCCTTCGCCTCCGGGGTGAAGCCGGTCGAGCCGATGACGAGCGCGACGCCCTTCTCCGCGCAGACCTCGGCGTTGCGCGCCGACGCCTCGTGGCTCGTGAAGTCGATCACCACGTCCGCGCCGGCGATCGCCGCGGCGAGATCCTCGGCGACCGCGACCCCGAGCGGCGGGAGCCCCGCGAGCGTACCGGCGTCCTGGCCGGCGTGCCCGGGCCGCTCCACCGCGCCGGAGAGCTTCAGCCCCTCGTCGCCGGCCACGAGGCGGACGATCTGCGTCCCCATCCGCCCGGCGGCGCCGGTCACGACCACTCTCACCATCACCCTTCCTCCGGCCCGCGAGGGCCTCACGTCACGCGAGCTTCAGCCCGAACCGCGTCATCGCCTCGCGCACCCTGGCGAGGCTCGCCTCGGAGATGGGCGCGAGCGGGAGCCTGAGCTCGGGGCTCGCCCGGCCGAGGAGCGCCACCCCCGCCTTCACGGGCCCGGGGCTCGTCTCGACGAACAGCGCCCGGTTGAGGTCGGCCATCCGGACCTGCAGGTCGAGCGCGCGGCCGAAGTCGCCGGCCCGCGCCGCGACCACGAGGTCCTTCATCGCGCGCGGCGCGATGTTGGAGATCACCGAGATGACGCCGTGGCCCCCGCAGGCGATGTAGGGCAGCACGGTGAAGTCGTCGCCGGAGAGGAAGGCGATCGCGTCCTTGCCGATCCGCTCCACGAGCTGGACCTGCCGGTCCATGCTCGCGGTCGCCTCCTTGATGCCGACGATGGCGCCCGCCTTCGCGAGGCGCGCCACGGTCTCGGGTCCCATGTCGACGGAGGTCCGGCCCGGCACGTTGTAGGCGATGACCGGGAAGCGGCTCGCCTCCCAGATCGCCTGGTAGTGCTGGTACAGCCCCTCCGGCGTCGGCTTGTTGTAGTAGGGCGTGACGACGAGGGCGGCGTCCGCGCCGAGCGCCTTCGCGGCCTTGACGCCCTCGATCGCCTCGTGGGTCGCGTTCGAGCCGGCCCCGGCGATGACGAGGGCCCGGCCGCGGACGACCTCCACGACCGCGCGGACGACCTCGGCGCGCTCGGCGGGGGTGAGCGTGGCCCCCTCGCCGGTGGTGCCGCAGGGCACGATGCCGTCCGTGCCCTCCGCGATCTGCCACTCGGTCAGCTCGCGCAGGGCGCGGAGATCGACCGCGCCGTCCTTCATCGGGGTGACGATGGCCACCATCGAGCCTTCGAGACGCGGCATGCGGCTTTGACCTCGGCGAGGGGAGAGAGGCGAAAAATGTATCCGATCCGGTCGGAGGCGGAAACCGGCGCGGTGGCGCCGGCCTCACGCGGCGGGGCGACCGCTCATACCCGCTCGGGCGCGGGCGCCGGCTCCTCGCCGCGGACGAGGTCCGCGTAGGTCTCGCGGCGGCGGGCCAGGAACGCCCGATCTCCCTCCACGAGCACCTCGGCGGCCCGCGGCCGCGCGTTGTAGTTCGACGACATCGCGAACCCGTAGGCGCCTGCGGAGCGGACGGCGAGGAGGTCGCCCGGCACGGGCTCGGGCATGCGGCGCTTGCGGGCGAGGAAGTCCGACGACTCGCAGATCGGCCCCACCACGTCGGCCACGATCTCGCGCTCGCCCTCGCGGGGGCGGCCGACGGGCTCGAGGTCGTGGTGCGCCTCGTAGAAGGCCGGGCGCACGAGGTCGTTCATGGCGGCGTCCACCACCACGAACGTCTTGCGGCCGCTCCGCTTCACGTGGAGCACGCGGGTGACGAGCACGCCGGCGTTGCCGACGAGCACGCGGCCCGGCTCGAGCAGCACCTCGCCCTTCCAGCGGGCGAGCGCCTTGCGGATGGCGGCCCCGTACTCGTCGGGGTGCGGCGGGTCCTCGTCCTTGTAGCGGATGCCGAGCCCGCCCCCCACGTCGAGGTGCGCGAGGGGGATCCCCTGCTTCTCGAGCTCGCGCGCGAGCGCGAGGACGCGGTCGATCGCGTCGAGGAACGGCTTCACGCTCGTGATCTGCGAGCCGATGTGGGAGGCGACGCCCACCACGTGGAGCGCCTCGTCCTTCGCGGCGAGCGGGTAGAGCCGCCGCGCCTCCTCGACCGAGACGCCGAACTTGTTCTCGCGGAGCCCGGTCGAGATGTACGGGTGCGTCTTGGGATCGACGTCCGGGTTCACGCGGAGCGCGATGGGCGCGCGGACGCCCATGCGCCGCGCCACGATCGAGACGCGCGCGAGCTCGCCCGCGCTCTCCACGTTGAGCACGCGCACGCCGGACTCGAGCGCGAAGGCGATCTCGTCGTCGCGCTTGCCGACGCCGCTGAACACCACCTTGCGCGGGTCGCCGCCCGCCTTGAGGACGCGGTACAGCTCGCCGGCCGACACGATGTCGAACCCGGAGCCGAGCTTCGCGAAGCGCGCGAGCAGCGCGAGGTTCGCGTTCGCCTTCACGGCGTAGCACACGACGTGGCGGATGCCGGCGAGCGAGCGGTGCAGCACCTTCCAGTGCCGCGTGAGCGTCGCCGTCGAGTAGACGTACAGCGGCGTGCCGTAGCGCTCCGCGAGCCGCTCGAGCGGGATCGCCTCCGCGTGCAGGACGCCCTTCTTGCGCTGGAAGTGGTTCATGGGCAGGGCTGCGCGCCGGGCGCGCCGTCGGTCGAGGTCGGGGCCGAGGTCGGGTTCGGGGGCGAGGTCGGATCCGGCGCCGAGGCGGGGGACGTCGCCGGGGTCGGGGGCGGCGCGGTCTGCTCGCGCTCGATCCCGGGCGGCCGCGGAGGCGCCTTCACGCCGCAGCCGGCCAGGAAGGCGGCGACGCCGAGCGCGCCGAGGCGGCTCACCGCGGCTCCTTCGCGAGCGCCTTCTCCCAGCGGGCGAGCTGGCGCGCCACCTGCTTCGGCCCGGGGGCGCCGGGGAGCTCCCGGCGGGCGAGGCTCCTCCGCGCGTCGAAGCAGCGGAGCACGTCCTTCTCGAACGCGGGGTGGAAGCGGCGCCACTCCTCGGCGGTGAGCTTCGCGAGCGGTCGGCGCTCGGCGGAGGAGAACGCCGCCGCCTTGCCGACCGCCTCGTGCGCCTCGCGGAACGGCACCCCGCGCTCGACCAGGTACTCGGCCGCGTCGGTCGCGAGCGCCTCGCCGGAGCCGAGCGCCTCCTCCATCCGATCGGCGTGGAACGTGGCCGTCTCGATCGCGCCCGCGACCGCGTCGGCGGTGAGGACGAGCGCCTCGGGGCCGCCGATGAGGGGCCGCTTGTCCTCCTGCATGTCCCGGTTGTACGAGAGCGGCAGGCTCTTCACGATGGCGAGCAGCGCGACGAGGTCGCCGATCGCGCGCCCTGCCCGGCCGCGCGCGAGCTCGCCCACGTCGGGGTTCTTCTTCTGCGGCATGAGCGACGAGCCGGTCGCGAAGGCGTCGGCGAGCGACATGAAGCCGAACTCCTTCGTGGTCCAGAGCACGATCTCCTCGCCGACGCGGGAGAGGTGCACCGCCGCGAGGGCGCAGGCGAAGAGGAGCTCGATGGCGCTGTCGCGGTCCGACACGGCGTCGAGCGAGTTCTGCGTCACGCCGGCGAGGCCGAGCGCCCGCGCGGTGGCCTCGCGGTCGAGCGGCAGCGTCGTGCCGGCGAGCGCGCCCGAGCCGAGCGGCGACACCGCCGCGCGGCGGCGGACGTCGGCGAGCCTGTCGCGATCCCGCGCGAACGCCTCGACGTGGGCGAGGAGGTGGTGCGCGAGGGAGACGGGCTGCGCGCGCTGCAGGTGCGTGTAGCCGGGGAGGATGGTCTTCTCGTGCTCGCGCGCGCGGGTGACGAGCGCGCGCTGGAGCCGCCCGAGCGCGGCGTCGCAGCGGTCGCAGGCGCCGACGATGAAGAGCCGCTCGTCGAGCGCGACCTGATCGTTCCGGCTGCGGCCGGCGTGGAGGTAGCCCGCGTCCGCGCCGACGAGCTCGCCGAGCCGCCGCTCCACGTGGGTGTGCACGTCCTCGAGGGCCGGGTCGAGCCGGATCTTGCCGGCGGCGAACTCCTCGCGGACCTGATCCAGGGCGGCCACGATGCGGCGCGCCGCCGCCTTCGGGACGATCCCCCGCTCGGCGAGCATGGTCACGTGGGCCTGGCTGCCCCGGATGTCCTCGGCGTAGAGCGCGCCGTCGTCCTGGATCGAGACGGAGAGCGCGACGAGGCGCGGATCGGCCTCGCCCGCGAGCGCGGCGCGGGACACGGGCTTCGACTTCGTCTTTGGGCTCATCGGGGTCGGCGACGCTAGCACACCCGCGCTGCCCCAGGAATCCCTGCGATTTCCCCTGGCTCGCACGCAAGAGCGCGGCGAGCATCGCGCCCGGAAACCCGACCCGAGACGACGAGGAGACCTGCGAATGGCGAGCGAGATGATCGTGACCTTCCCCGGGAACAAGAAGGTCGACACCCAGATCGGCAAGCACGTGATCCGCACCGATCAGCCCGCCTCGGGCGGCGGCGAGGACTCCGCCCCCGCGCCGTTCGGGCTGTTCCTCGCGGCCATCGGCACCTGCGCCGGGATCTACGTCCTCGGCTTCTGCCAGAAGCGCGAGCTGCCGACCGACGGCATCCGGATCCGCCAGCGGAACCACTTCGACGAGGAGACAGGGGTGCTCGCGCGGGTCGAGCTCGACATCGAGGTCCCGCCGAGCTTCCCGGAGAAGTACCGCGACGCGCTCGTGCGCGTGGCCGATCAGTGCGCCGTGAAGAAGGCGATCCAGGCCCAGCCGCGGTTCGACGTGCGCACGGTCGTCGCCGGCTGACCGGGAGGCCGCTCGTCACGGCGAGATTCGAGCCCGCTGGACGCAGGCCGTCGCGCGTCCCGTCGGTTAGCGCGAGGGGCGAAGCCCCTCCGGCGGGGAACGGTCGCGAACCCGCGACAGCGGGCGCGACCGTTCACGGGCCCCGCCGAGCAGGGGTGGGGCCCCCGGCGGCGGCGGTCAGTCGCCGGCGGGGGCGGGGGCGCAGCCCCCGTTCAGACACCGCCGGGCGTGCCTGCTTCGCGGGGTCCCCTCTAGAACTTCGCGACGAGCCCGAACGCGAGGAGGTGGGCGCGGGAGAGCTCGCCCGGCCCGAACGCGCCGAACGGCTCCAGGATGCCGTACTGCCCGTAGGCCTGGAAGCCGGCGCCCGAGGTGTACGTGAGCATCGTGTCCGCCTCGAGCCCGAGCCGGTTCGTGCCGGTGCCCGGCCCCGTCGAGCTCGGGGTCGACTCCGCAGAGATGGCCTGCGAGTAGACGAGCTGCGCGTCGAGCGCGAGGCCCGGGAACATGTCCCAGCGGATCTTCGGCTTCACGTACCAGGCGTCGGTCACCTGCCCGAGGATGCGGCTGAACAGGATGAGGTCGACCTTGTAGGCCGGGTTGAACCGGAAGTTGCGGATGCTCCGGTCGTTCGTGCCGTTGAACTGGGGGCCCTCGAAGGTGCCGTAGCCGGGGAGCGAGCCGTCCGCGTTGAAGCGGCTCGGGATGTTGCCGAAGCCCGGCGCGTCGTCGCCGCTGGCCGCGCCGAACTCGCCGCGGAGGGTGACCTTGTTCGGGATGGCCTTGTACTCGGTGACGAGGCTGCCGCCCCACTGGCGCAGCTCCACCCGCGAGACCGGCTTGACGGTGAGCGTCGGGTCGGTGTCGGAGGCGGGACCGACCGTGAACGCCTGGCCGATGTGGCCGTAGACGCCGACCGCCTCGGCCTCCACGCGCCAGCGCTGCGTGAGCACGCGCACCCAGAGGTCGAGGACGTGGCCGTAGCTGCGGCGCCGGCCGACGGCGAGCGAGGAGGACGGGTCGAGCTCCGCGCCGAAGCCGTCCTGCGCCCAGGCCGGGATCGAGTCCCGCTGCGTCCGGTAGTTGTAGTAGGCGCCGAAGTTGAACGAGGACTCGTTCCGGTCGAGCTTGCGCCGGATCTCGTCGTCGGTGTCGACGCGCGCGGCCTTCACGGCCCAGGTGCGTGCGTCGTCGGAGGAGTCGGCGTCGAACGGCTGGCCGACGCCCGCGCCGAAGCGCGGATCCGGGCGCAGCGCGCCCTCCGTCTCGAAGTCGAGGATGGGGACGAGCGTCAGCGCGCCGATGGGCGTCTGCACGGGCGGGAGCGCGAACTGGATGCGGTCGACCGTGTCGCCGTAGTCCTCGTCGACGCCGCCGCCCGCGTTCGTGAGGAGCCCGAGCCCCCACTCGGACGGCATGCGGCCGAAGCTGAGCAGGCCGACCGGCGTCTGCACCTCACCCCACACCCGCTTCGGCAGGATCGGGTCGCGATCGGCGGTGGGGTCGTTCGGGTAGAGCTGGCGGGTGCTGCCGTAGAACTGCGCCGGGAAGGGGCTGTACGGATCGTCGAAGAGCTTGCTCGTCGAGGAGCCCAGCACGTAGTTGTCGAGCACGTCGATCTGCGCGCGGACCCGGACGAGCTCGGAGACGTTCAGCGTCGGCTCGAGGCGGAGCCGCATGTTCGCGGTCGCGATCGTGCCGCGCGTGGGCCGGACGCCGGCGGTGGGGTCGGGGTTGAAGACCGGGACCGGGTACAGGTAGTGGCCCGACGCGTCGGGCGCGCGGCCGAGGGCGAGATCGTCGGAGAGCTGCCCGCGCACGCGGTAGTAGCCGTCGAGCTCGAAGAACTCGAGCTTCGGTCCCTCGGCGACGGTGCCCATGAACTCCGCCGCCGACTGGGCGCCCTGGATCTCGGCGCGGACCTCGTCGCGGAGGTCCTCCTTCAGCCGCTCGACCTCGCGCTGGATCGCGGCCTTGGTCTCGGGCGGCAGGTCCGTCGCGGGCTTTTCGGTGCCCTTCGTCTCCTCCGGCTTCTTGTCGTCCTGCGCGCGCGCCGCGCCGGCGAGGAGGAGGAGTGCCGCGAGGGCGGCGAGCAGACGGGACATGCAGGTGACCCCTTGAAAGGAGGGCAGGACGAAACGCGGTGATACAACACGCGTTCCCGCGGTCGGTCAACCCCGATGACGGAGCGCGGCCCGAGGGGCCGCGGGGAATGCGCCGCAGGCCTCCAGGAGATCCGAGGCGCAGGAGCCCGGGCCCGGAGAACGCCTCGCGGACGCGCGCCGGGGCGCACGGACCCGAGGGCCTTCGAGTCAGGCGCGCGCCGCGGGCGCGAGGAGCGAGGACGCCCCCCGGCGGCGGGACCGGGAGCGCGCGCCGATCAGCGGTGCTCGCCGCCGCCCTGCTTCAGCTCGACGAGCACCCCCCGGCTGCCCTTCGGGTGGACGAACGCGACCTTCGAGCCGCCCGCGCCGGGACGCGGCTTCTCGTCGAGCAGCGGCGCGCCCTGCGCGCGCAGCGCCGCCATCGCCTGCTCGATGTCGGGCACCTCGAGGCACACGTGGTGCAGCCCCTCCCCGCGCTTCTCGATCGCCTTCGCCATCGGGCTGCTCGGGCCGGAGGGCGAGACGAGCTCGATGCGCCCCGCGCCGTGGCCGAAGATCGCGACCCGCACCTGCTCGGTGGGGACCTCCTCCACCTCGGCGAGCTCGAGGCCGTAGACGTCGCGGTACAGCCGGATCGCGGCGTCGAGGTCGGCGACGAGGATGGCGACGTGGTCGAGCCCGTTCATGAGGCCTCCGTGCGCCTCGCGGCGCCGCGAGCGAGCGGCGCGGCGCCCGGCATGAGCGGCCTTCGGCGCGAGGGAGGTGGGATGATAGCGCATGGCGCCGCCCGCCCGGACGAGGGGCGGGGGCGAGCGGCGTCACTTCCCGGACTTCACCTCGACCCCGAGGACCTTCAGCGCGCCGAGGAGTCCGACGGTGTCGACCTGGGGTCCGGACCCGAGCGCGAGGTGCGTCGCGTCGGCGACGGGCTGGCCGAAGGTGGGGTCCATCGCGATCCACTCGCCCGCGCTCCGCACCTCCACCCAGGCGTGCCAGTAGAGCGCGTCCTGCCCGTCCTCGTAGCGCGCGTAGACGAGCCCGTGCACCGCGCGCGCCGGGATCCCGAGCGCGCGCGCGAGCGCGACGAGGAGCACGCTGTGCTCGGTGCAGTCGCCGCGGCCGGCGGCGAGCACGTCGCTCGCGCGGTCGTGGCTCGCGCCGTACGCCTTCTCGAGCCGGCGGTACACGTCCTCGGAGAGGAGCTGGGCCGCCGCGTACGCGCCGGGCGCGTTCCCGGCGACCTTCTTCGCGAGCGCCGCGATGGCCGGCTCGTCGGAGTCGGCCTGCGGCGACGGGGCGAGATCGTCGGCGCTCGCGCCCTGGGCGGCGCGGGCGAGGGGGGTGTCCTTCTTCGGGTCGGCGGCGAGCGGCGGGCGCACCGCCACGGTGAGCAGCGTCTCCCCGGCGCGGCCGCGCCCGAAGCGCTGGCGCGCGTCGCCCTTCTGGAAGGAGGGCGGCAGCCCGGCGAGGCGGTAGACGATCGTCGCCGGGACGCCGCGCGGCAGCGGGCGCGGCAGCGGGACGCGCGCGAGCGCGAAGAGGTCCACCTGGTCCAGGCTGCGAGCGGTCTCCTCCGGCTCGGGCCGCGCCACGATCGCCTCGCCGAGCCGGATCTCCACCACCCGCCCGTCGTCCGCGACGCGGTACTCGGCCGCGAGCCGGTCGCCCGCCTCCGACTCGGCCACGACCGACACCTCCTCCTGCACGCCGCCGCCGGCGATGGTCTCGCGCCGGAGGAAGACGTCCTGCATCTCCTTCACGCGCAGCTTCTCGAGGTCGAGCTGCTTGCCGCGCACCGTCCCGCGCCGCGCCGCCGCGAGCCGCACGCCGTCCGCGAGCTCCGCGGTCTCGGTGACGCCCTCGACGGTGCGCTCCTGCCGGCCGGCGGGCGTCTCCTCGACGAGCCTGCACACCGCGCGCGCGCAGGTGCCGGACACCGTCCGGTCGCCGCCGTCGCCCGCCCACACCGCGCGGACGGCCACGAGCGGCCCCTGGTGCCGCGCCTCGTAGACGCGCTCCTCCTCCTGGCGGCGCTCCACCGTCTTGCCGCCGACGTTCGCGCGCACGAGCGTCTCGCTGCGGCCGACGAGGACGTCCTTGCCGTCGCGCAGCTCGCGCGCGAGCTGGACCTTCGTGAAGCCGGCCTTCTTGCCCACGAGGTACAGGCCGAACCACTCCGGGCCGGGGGGCCTCGGGACGCTCAGCGCGTCCGGGAGCGCCGCGGCGCCGGCGGCGAGCTCTCCGCGGGGCGGGCGCGGGGGCTTCGCGGCCGCGGCCCGCTGCTCGGGGCAGCCCGCGAGCACGAGGGCGAGCGCGGCGGCGCCGGCGGCGAGGAGGTGCGTTCTCATGGTGCGTGTCCTTCCTTCGGAGAGGCGTTCTACCAGAAAGCCGGAGGATCCAACGGGGCTGCGCCCCGCCCCGCCGACGGATGGCGCCTCGGTGTTTCCGAATGGCCTGCCGGCTAGCTGGCGCCCGGGAGGACCGCCTCCGGCCGAGGTACCCAGCGCGTCACGAGCCGCGCGAGCTCCTTCTCGTCCTCCTCGCGCACGATGGCGTGCGCGTACCGGCCCTCGCCCGCGGTTGCGAGGCGCGAGAGGATGGCGCTGCCGTAGTGCGCCTCGGCGAGGAACTGCACCTCGAGGTCGGCGAGCCGCCGGGCGCGGAACACCTCGCGCGGCACCACCTCCTGCGCCCAGGTCGGATAGCTCGTGTTCGTCACGTGCATGTTCACGTCGATGTCGCCGTAGCGCACGTGGAACCGCTTCTGGTGCTCCCACTCGCGGAGCTCGGGGAGCCTGCCGGGCTCGAGGGTGAGCACCGGCGCCGAGGGCTCGCGCGGGAAGCGCGCGTCGAGCACGTCGGCGGGCCGCACCGGCCGCCGCGTGGCGAGGTCGAGCACGAACCACTGGGTGGTCGCGCGCGCGACCTCGGCGCCGTCCGCGCGGCGCACGACGAAGTCGCGCAGCGCGGCGAGCCGGTCGATGCCCGCGGGCCAGGTCTCGATCTCGAGCCGGTCGCCGAGGACGATGGGCACCGGGTTCTCGATGCGCTGGCGGGCGAGCACCCAGGTGAGCCCGCGCGGCATGAGCACGTCGAGCCCGACCCCGAGCGCGGCCGCGTGCTGCCCGGCGACCTCCTGCAGGTAGCCGGACAGGGCGGCGATCGCGATGGTCCCGAAGGCGTCCACCTCGTAGGTGTGGACGCCGAAGCGCTGGCGGTGGGTCTGCATGGCGCTACAGGCTAGCGCCGAACCGGACCGAGGTGAGGATCGCGTCGATGCGTCCCGTGTCCTCCGGCTCGGGATCGGCCTTGGAGACCTGCACGTTCACGCACACGCCCTCGCGCCAGAGGAAGAGGTGGGCGTGCTGCTGGCGGATCTTCCGGCCGCGCAGCTCGTCCAGCACGTAGGCGGCGCGCGCCCCTCCGCTCGCGTCGGACAGCGCGAGCTCCCGCAGGTCGGGCGCGCTCTTCCGGATCCGCTCGAGGATGCGCTCGCGGCAGGCGCCGGCGTCGGCGGCCCCGTGCGCGTCGCGCAGGGTCACCGACGCGACGAGGCCGCTCTGCGGATGGCGTCCGAGCACGAGCACGCCCTCCCCGTCCTCGGCGGGCCGCGGCTCGAACATCTCGAAGCCGGGGAGGTCCACCAGCACGGTGAACGCGCGGCCCGGATAGGCGACCGAGAGCGGCTCGGTCTCGGCCTCGGGATCGGGCGTGAAGCGCATCGCGCCGCTCTTCGGGGCGGCGGGGCTCCCGCCGGCGGACGCCGGGACGTGCCGCGCGCCGCGGACGACCTCGAGCACCGCCTCGCGCTGCGGTCCGGGCGCGTTGTCGAGCAAGGTGAAGGCGAGGATCATGTCGCCGACCGCGGCCGCGCCCTGCAGGAGGTGACGCCACTCGCCCTCGCCCGGCTCCCGGGCGGCGAACGCCTTGTCGGTCGCCGCGAACCAGTAGCCGTGCACCCCGCGCTCGCCGCGCAGCTCGTGCAGCGCGATCTCCTGCTCGACGCTCGTGGCGAGCGCCTTGCGGCGGGCGAGCTCGGCGAGGAGCTGCGCGGTGTCGCCCTGCGCGTCCGCGCCGAACGCCTCGGGGCTCGCGGGCGCCTCCTCGGCGGTCGGCGGGGGGTTCCAGAAGGGCGTGAGCAGCACCATGAACCCGCCGCCCGCCTTCGCGTCGCGCGGCTCGAGGCGGACGGTGAGCGCGATCGGCTCCTCGCCCTCCGCCGAGCTCGCCTTCCAGCCGGGCGGGAGTGCGATCTCCAGCTCGCCGTGCCCCGACACCTCGAAGCGCTGCCGGGACGGGGGCGCCGCGCCGCCGCGCCGGCCGGCGCAGGCGCCGAGCGAAAGCGCGACGGCGAGGCCGAGCACGAGCGCGGCGCGTCCGGTCGCGCGGTGGCGAGGCGTGGTCAATTCATCCCTTCCCTGCCGCCCTTCTAGCGTTTCCCGCTCTCCCATGCGAGCGACGCCCCGGGGAGTCCCGCGCGGCCTGCGGACGCTCGCGCGCGAGAGCCCAGGTGGGCCATCATGCGGCCGTGAAGCGGACCGCCGCCGCCGCGCTGCGCAACCGCGAGGCGATCGCCTCGGCACTCCGGGGCGTCCTGCCGCCGCGCGGCCTCGTCCTCGAGCTCGGCAGCGGTACGGGCGAGCACGCGGTGTACCTCGCCCGGGCGTTCCCCTCCCTCGAGTGGCAGCCGTCCGATCCGGACCTGGAGGCGCGCGCGAGCATCCGCGCCTGGTCGGCCGAGGCCGGCCTCGCGAACCTGCTCGGGCCGCTCAACTACGACATCCGGCTCCCGCTCTGGCAGGCGCGCCCTGCGGACGCCGTGCTCTGCGTGAACGTGCTGCACGTCGCCCCGCCGGAGTGCGCCGAGGCGCTCTTCCGCGGCGCGGCGCGCGTCCTGCCGCCGGGGGGACCGCTCGCGGTGTACGGGCCGTTCCGGCGGCGCGGTGCCCCGCTCGAAGGCCGGCTCGCGCGGCTCGACGCGCAGCTCCGCGCGCACGACCCCGCGCTCGGCGTGCGGGAGCTCGAGGCGCTCGAGGCGCTCGCCGCCCGGCACGGCCTCGCGCTCGATGCGGTGGTGGCGATGCCGGAGGAGGGCGATCTCCTCGTCGTGTGGCGGCGCGGGTGACGGCGGGGGCTTGCTCGCCTACGGAAACCGCGCGTTGTGCCCCGCGAGCTCCGCGCAGGCCGCCGCGAGCGCGCGGGCATCGAGCCAGCCGCGCTCGAGGAAGTACTCGCCGATCCGGCGCTGCATGCGCCCCTGGCGGCCCACCGCGGTGAGGAGCTGGAGGCGCGTGAGGTAGCCCGTGCGGAGCGCGTACTCGCCGAACCGCTCGCCGGTCGCGCCCTCCGCGCGGCGGCGCGCGAGCACCGCGGCGACCGTGGCGGAGTCGAGGAACCCGAGCTCGACCGCGATCCGGCCGAGCGCCGGACGCTGCGCGCGCTGCCAGGCGATGGCCTCGACGAACGCGGACCAGGGGACGCGCCCCGAGTAGTAGAGGAGCTCGGCGAGCCGCAGGCGGCGGCGCGGGAGCGGCTCGCGGGCGGCGTAGGCGGAGCGCGGCGGCGCGGCGGGAGCGGCCTCGCGCGCGGTGGGCCGAGGCGGAGGGCCGCGCGGCGGC
>NZ_JALCZB010000104.1:0-14372 GCF_022690745.1 Anaeromyxobacter sp. SG64
CCGGCGGGGGTCGCGCCGGGCGCGGCGACCGGGACCGGCGCGGGGGTCGGCCCCGGGACGGCGCTCGCAGGCGCAGCGGCGGGAGCGGCGGCCGCGTCCGTCGGCTGGACCAGCGCCACCCCGGCGCGCTCGGCGGCGTCCTGCGCCTTGAGCTCCATCCACTTCTTCACGACCGCCATCGCGGTCGGCGCGGCGTTGGTCGAGCCGAAGCCCGAGTGCTCGTTCAGCACCACCACCACGATCTCGGGATCCTCCGCCGGCGCGAACGTCGCGAACCACGCGTGGTCGCGCTCGAAGTAAGGCACCTGCTCGGCGCGCATGCGCTTGCCCATCTTGACCACCTGGGCGGTGCCGGTCTTGCCGGCCGCCGTGAACTCCTTCGGGCGCTGCCAGTAGGCGGTGCCGAACGGCTCGTTGACGGCGGCGAGGAGCCCCTTCATCACCGTGTCGCGGGTGGACTGCTTGATGTTGGGGCGGCTGCGCTCCTGCGGCGCGAACTCCTGCAGGACCTTGCCGTCGGCGTCCTCGACGCGCAGGACGACCTGGGGCTTCCACACCTTGCCGGTCGCGAGCGCGCCGTAGAACACGACCTGCTGGATCGGCGTGACGTTCACGTCGCCCTGGCCGATGGCGAGGTTCACCGGCATGCCCTTCTGGTAGCCGCCGCGGATGTGCCGCTCGTGCCAGGCGACGTCGGGGACGAGGCCCGGCACCTCTCCCTGGACCCCGAAGTCCGTCGGCACGCCGAGCCCGAACTCGTGCGCCCACTTCGCGATCGCGTCCGCCCCGAGCCGGGCGCCGGCCTCGTAGAAGAAGACGTCGCAGCTCGCGCCGAGCGCGTGCTCGAAGTCCACGGCCCCGTGCCCGGTCTCCTTGTCGCAGCGCCAGCGGTGCGAGCCCATCTTGAAGTAGCCGGGGCAGTTGATCGTCGTGTTGGGGCGGTAGAGCCCCTCCTCCAGCGCGGCGATCGAGGTGAGCGCCTTGAACGTCGAGCCGGGGTGGTAGTGCTGCTGGATGGCGCGGAAGAGCTCGGGCTGCAGCGGGTCCGAGTGGATGGCGGCGAGCTCCGCCGAGGTGATGCGGCCGGACATCTTGTTCGGGTCCGGCGCGGGCCGGTCGACGAGCGCGAGCAGGAACCCGGTCTTGGCGTCCATCGCGAGGACCACGCCGGCGGTCGCGGGGAACACCTGCTCCGCGAACTCCTGCAGCCGCCAGTCGATCGAGAGCACGAGGTTGTGCCCCGGCACGCTCGGCACGACGCGCTGGTCCTCGGGGATGAGGCCCTCCGCGTCCTCCTTGCGGCGCCCCTTCGCGTCGACGGGGACGCGCTCCTTCCCGTCGATGCCGCGCAGCTCGCGCTCGAACTTCCGCTCGAGGCCGCGCCGGCCGGTGTAGTCGCCGAGCAGGTACGGCGCCTGGCCCGTCCCCGAGCGCTGCACCTCCTCGTTGAGCCGCTTCAGCTCGTCGGGGCCGGCCTCGTTCATGTAGCCGATGAGGTGACCGCCGAGCCCGGCGTACCGGTAGTTCCGGTGCGGGATCGGCTGCACGTCCACGCCCGGGAGATCCATCTGGTGCGCGAGGAAGCGGTCGAGCTCCTCGCGGGCGATGTCGACCTTCACCGTGAACGGCCGGAACCGCTCCAGCTTGCGCGCGCCGCCGAGGAGCCCGCGGGAGCGCTCCACCTCCTCGGGCGTCATCGAGAGCATGGCCGCGAGCCGCGCGAGGACCTCGTCGCACTGCTTCCCGCAGAAGTAGGGCGTGAGCGTGACGTCGTACGAGGGGCGCGAGTCCACGAGGATGCGCCGGTTGCGGTCGAGGAAGTGGCCGCGATCCGCCGGCTGGCGGATCTCCTTCACGAAGTTCTCCTCGGCCTTCTCCTTGTACTCGTCCCCCTGCAGCACCTGCAGGTGGTAGAGGCGCCCCACGAGCGTGAGGAACGTGAGGACGGCGAGCCCGGTCGCCCAGGCGAGCCGCGGCCGGAAGTCCTTCTGCGCCGCACCGGGCGCGCTGGGAGGGATGATCGACATCGCGTGTCAGCGGAGGAGCCCGTGCTCCTCGCGGTGGAACAGCCGGTCGACCCGGCGGAGTCCCGGGTAGAGCAGCGGCGCCGCGGCCGCCGTCAGGAGCGCCTCGAGGAGCATGCGCGGCACGAGCCCGAGGCCGGGCGCCGACTCCGGGGCGGAGGTCAGCCGAGTGAGGACGAGCGCGCCGAGCGAGATCACGAGGGCGCCGCCCCCGGAGAGCAGCGCGAACCCGCCCCGGCTGCGCACGTCGACGGCCGCGTTCACCGCGCGCGCGAGGACGAAGAGGAGCACCGCGAGGAAGGTCATGAGCCCCTTCGGCGAGCCGGTCACGAGATCGAGCACGTAGCCGATCCCGGCCGCGCCCACCGAGCCCTCCACGTTCCCCCCGTGGAGGCCCAGGTAGACGACGCACGCGGCGAGGAGCGCCACGGAGAACGCGCCGCCGCCCACCCAGCGCAGGACGGCGGACTGAAGCGCGGCGATGGCCAGCGCGAACAGGACGTGGGCGAGCGGCTTCACTGTGGGTTTCCGGGGGCGTAGGCGGCCGGGAGGACCTCCGCGGTCCGCTCCCAGGCGGTGACCACGAGGACCTCCTCGATGCGCGTCACGTCCACCGACGGGACGACGCGCGCCTCCTGGAACAGGCCGTGCTGGTTGCGCTCCAGCTTCGTCACCTTCCCCACCGGCAGGCCGCGCGGGAACACGCCGTCGGTGCCGGACGTGACGAGCGAGTCGCCCTCGATCATGTCCTCGACGCGCAGCGCGTAGTCGAGCTTGCACGCGTCGGGCTTGCCCATGCCGCGCACGTTCGCGCGCGCGCGGGTGCGGTCGACCACCGTCGCGATGGAGCTGTTGCGATCGGTGAGGACCAGCACGTCGGCGGTGTGCGCGGAGACGCCGTGGACACGCCCCACCACGCCCTCGGCGACGACGACCGGCATCATCCGCTCGATCCCCTCCTCGGTGCCGCGATCGACGGTGAGGAGCTGGAGCCCGGCGGGCGCGAGCCGCACGCCCACGACGCGCGCGCCCACGTACTTCCGCGCGGGCGACTCCTGCGCGAACGCGAGCAGCTTGCGCAGCCGCTCCACCTCCGCGCGCTCCGAGAGGAGCTGCTGGCGCTCCATCTTGAGCAGGTCCACTTCGCGTGAAAGATCGTTCGCCTTCTCGCGGGCGTGGCGCAGCGCGAGGTAGCCGTCCCAGGAGCGCAGCCCCCCGGACACGGCCCAGCCCACGCTCCGCTCGACGGGCGTGATGAGCCACAGGATGGCGCGATCGAGCTTCGAGCGCTCGCTCGGCTTCCTCGCGTGCGCGAAGTAGACACCCAGCGGTACGACGAGCAGCACCGCGACGAGGATGAGCTCGCGGTACCGCCTCAGCAGTGCGAACACGGACACTCCGGCGGGGGCAGAAACCCTTGCATTTTAGCCCCCTTCGACTAGGGTGTTCAACCTTCCGGCGCCCCCTCCCACGCGGGGCTGCCGACCTACAACAACGCGGAGCACCGGTTCATGCTGGAAGGGCTGCGAGCAAACAAGGGCGGCATCATCACCTGGATCTTCCTGGGCGCGATCATCGTCGTGTTCGTGATCAGCTTCGGCCCCGGCAGCCTCAGCAAGGGCGGGTGCCGAGGTGCGGGCGCCTCCTACGCCGCGAAGGTCAACGGGAAGACCATCCCCGCGGTGGAGTGGGAGCGGCAGTACGGCCAGCTCTACAACCTCTACCAGTCGCAGATGGGTGGCGGCTTCACCCGCGAGCTCGCCGCGCAGCTCGGCGTGGCCGACCAGGCCCTGAGCCAGCTCGTGGATCGGGAGCTCGTGATCCAGGAGGCGAAGCGCCGGGGCGTCCTCGTCTCCGACGCGGAGCTCTCGAGCGGCATCCACGCGATCCCCGCCTTCCAGCAGAACGGCGCGTTCCACTTCGAGACCTACGAGGCCGCGGCGCGCCAGAACTTCGGGTCGCCCGCGAAGTTCGAGGCGTGGTACCGCGACCAGCTCCTCTACGGCAAGATGCTCGCCGTGGTGGGCGAGGACGTGAAGGTCTCCGACGCCGAGGTCAAGGAGGCGTGGAGGATCGACGCGGACAAGCTCGCCCTCACCTTCGTCAAGTTCCCGCTCGCCGCGTTCCAGGCGGAGGCGAAGCCCTCCGACGCGGAGGTGAAGGCCTTCGCCGAGAAGGAGGGGGCGCGCATCGAGCAGTTCTACAAGGACAACCCGGCCCGCTTCGACCAGCAGAAGAAGGTCCGCGTGCGCCACGTCCTCGCGCGGGTGGGCCCCGGCGCGGACGACGCCGCCGCCAAGAAGAAGATCGAGGAGGCCGCCGCCCGCGTGAAGAAGGGCGAGGACTTCGGGAAGGTCGTGGCGGCGCTCTCCGACGACGAGGCGACGAAGGCCCGGGGCGGCGAGCTCGGCTTCGTGACCGAGGGGCTCTTCGACGAGGCGTTCGCGAAGGCGGCCCTCGCGCTCGAGCAGGGCAAGGTGTCCGAGCCCGTGCGCAGCGCGTCGGGCTGGCACCTCGTGCAGGCCGAGGAGGTCGTCCCGGCGAAGAAGGTCTCGCTGGCCGACGCCCGGCCGGAGATCGCCCGCGAGCTCCTCGCGCAGGAGCGCGCCCGCAAGGCGGCCGCGGACCGCGCCCAGGCGGCCCTCGCCGCCGCCCGCGGCGGCAAGACGCTCCCCGCGCAGTTCCCGAACGCGAAGCCCCTCACCGTCGGCGGGCAGCCGATCGTGGCCGAGGAGACCGGCACGTTCACGGCGTCGAGCCCGTTCGTCCCGAAGCTCGGTCCGGCGGCCGAGATCATCGGGGCCGCGCGCGCCGCTCGCGCCGGCGAGGTCCTGCCGAAGGTGTTCGAGGTCCCCTCCGGCCCGGTCGTGGCGGTCGTCACCGCCCGCGAGACGGCCGACGAGAAGGCGTTCGAGGGCGCGCGCGAGCAGGTGTCGGCGCGGCTGCGCAACCAGAAGGAGGCGCAGGTCGTCTCCACCTGGCTCGAGACCCTCCGCAAGGGCGCCAAGATCGAGCGGAACATCGAGCTCCTGGGGAGCGCCACCGCCGCGCGGTAAGGCCTCCATGGCGCTCCGGCTCGTCCTCGCATCCCAGAGCCCGCGCCGCCGCGAGCTGCTCGCCCAGCTGGGCGTGCCGCACGAGGTGCTGCCGGCGAACACGGACGAGTCCGTGCGCGCCGGCGAGCCGGCGCGCGAGTACGTCCTGCGCGTCGCCCGCGAGAAGGCCCGCGCCGTGCCCGGCGAGCTCGTGCTCGCGGCGGACACGGCGGTCGTGCTCCGGGGCGAGGTGCTCGGCAAGCCGCGCGACGCGGAGGACGCGCGGCGCATGCTCGGCGCGCTCTCCGGGAGCGCGCACGAGGTGCTCACCGGCGTCTGCGTCCGGCGCGTCGGCGCCTCCGGCGCGACCGAGGTCGAGGCGGTGGTCTCGACCGCCGTGCGCTTCGCCCCGCTCGACGAGGCCGCGATCGCCTGGTACGTCGGGACCGGCGAGCCGCTCGACAAGGCCGGGGCCTACGCCATCCAGGGCGCCGGCGGGGCGTTCGTGCTGAGCGTCGAGGGCAGCGTCTCGAACGTCGTCGGGCTCCCGCTCGCGGAGACGGCCGAGCTGCTCCGCCGCGCCGGCCACCCCCTCCCCTGGGACGCCCCCGCGGACGCGGAGGGGTGAGCGCCGTGGGGATCGCCGAGAACCTCGCCCGGCTGCGCGCGGAGCTGCCCGCTCACGTGACCCTCGTCGCGGTGTCGAAGACGCAGCCCGCGGCCGCCATCCGCGAGGCGTACGCGGCCGGGCAGCGCGACTTCGGCGAGAACTACGCGCAGGAGTGGCGCGAGAAGGCGGAGGCGCTCACGGACCTCGCCGAGCTCCGCTGGCACTTCATCGGCGGCCTGCAGACGAACAAGGTGAAGTACCTCGCCGGCCGCGTCGCCTACGTGCACACCGTCGATCGCGCGGAGCTCGCCCGCGAGCTCTCCCGCCGCTTCGCCCAGAAGGGCGCGGTCGCGCGCGTCTTCCTGGAGGTGAACACGGGCGGCGAGGCGTCGAAGGCCGGCTGCGCGCCGCGCGAGGCGCCCGCGCTCGCCGCGGCGATCCGCGCGCTGCCCGCGGTCGAGCTCGTCGGCGTGATGGGCATCCCGCCGCCCGACGACGACCCGCGGCCCCACTTCCGGGCGCTCCGGGCGCTGCGCGACGGGCTCGGCCTCGCCGAGCTGTCGATGGGTATGAGCGGGGACTGGCGCGTGGCGGTCGAGGAGGGCGCGACCTTCGTGCGGGTGGGCACGGCCATCTTCGGGGTCCGGCCGCCCAAGGGCGCCTGAGGCGGCGCCGCCCCGCCGTCAAACCACCTTGAGGCGCAGGCGCCCGGAGTCGCTCACCGCGACCCGGAACTCCTGTCCGCAGTAGAAGCAGCGGACCTCGTCGCCGTGGCCGAACCCGTCGTCCCACGGGTTGTTCGCCGAGCAGTCCGGGCAGTCGAAGTCTCCGAACCGGCGCGTCCTCCCCGCCTCCGCGCTCGCGGCCGGGACCTCGTCCTCGTCGTAGCCCGCGTCGAACGGCATCGCGCTCCCTCCTCCTCGCGGGGGTGGTGCCGCCACCCGCGCCGGACCGGCCGGCGTGGGCGAGCGTACGCCAACCCGGGGCGGGCGTGCGAGCGAGCGCCAGGGGCACGATGTAGGACTGCCCGTTCACGGGCCGGGGAATAGCGGGACCGGGCGCTCCATTGTAAGCAATGCGTCAAGCGCTCCGCGCGGGAGCGTGCCGGAAACCGACACCCCTGTCGCGGCCTGGCCCCACGTTCGCGTCGGCGGCTTGCATTTTCGGGCTACACGAAGCTGGCATCTCGCTTGCTGAACCTCCGCGCGCCGCGCGGTCTCAGACGCGGAGACGGGAGAACCCTTGCACGAGCGCCTCGCCACCCTCGCAGTCGTCGCCCTCCTCGCCGCCCCCGCGAGCGCGCAGGGGTTCTCTCCCGGCGAGGAGACCGTCTTCCGGATCACGTACCTCAGCCTCCCCACGGGCGAAGGCAGGATCGTGGTGGGGAAGCCGGAGGGAGACATCTGGCCGGTGGTCTTCCAGGCGAAGACGCAGGGCGTGGCGGGCCTCGTGGACATCCGGGAGCACCTCGTCAGCTACTGGGACGCGCGCACGAAGCTCACCCGCGGCTCGGACCTCAAGGCCTACGAGGTGGGCGACTTCCACCAGGACAGCGCCCGCTTCGACCGCGTGAGCCGGAAGGCCACCGTCACGGTGCAGCGCAAGGGCAAGCGGAAGGAGCAGACGATCGAGGTCCCGGCGAACGTCCAGGACCTCACGAGCGCCTTCATGTGGCTGCGCCTGCAGCCGCTCGAGGTCGGCCGGCGCTACGACGTGCCCGTCGCCTCCGGCACCCACCAGTTCACGCTCGTCGCGGAGGTCGTCGGGCGCGAGCGGGTCGAGACGCCTGCTGGCGCCTTCCCCACGATCAAGGTGAAGATCCGCACCGCGCTCGAGGGCAAGTTCTCCACGAAGCGCGACTCCTGGATGTGGCTGTCCGACGACGCGCGGCACGTGCTCGTGCGCGCCGAGGCGGACTTCGCGGTGGGCAGCATCGTCGCGGAGCTGAGGAGCTACACTCCGGGCGGAGAGGTCGCGGCGCGCTGATCCGCGCCGGCCGGCGCACCCCCCGGCCGAGGCGCGCGTTGCATCGGCCGCCAGCGCGGCGCACCTTCGCGTGGATGCGCGCGGCTCTCCTCCTGGTAATCCTCGCGGCGTGCGCCGGCGGCGCGCCGGCCCGCTCCTGCGCGTCCGAACGGCCCGAGGCCCGCCCGGGCCCGCCGGTCGAGCTCGGCGTCGCGAGCGGGCTCGAGAAGCTGCGGCCCGCGGATCCCGTCCCGCGGGACCGGGAGATCGTGCTCGAGGCGGCCCGGGGCGAGTGCGAGTCCGCCCAGATCGCCGTCCGCGGCGCGCGGCCGATCGCGGCGCTCTCCGCCGAGGCGCGGCCGCTCGCCGGCCCCGGCGCCGTTCCCGTCACGCTCTACCGCGTCGCGACGCTGTCCCTGCCGCGCGGGTCCGGGCCGGAGGGGGAGCCGGGGGAGTGGCCGGATCCTCTCGTCCCGGCGCGGGATCCCTTCTTCGGCGAACCGCGCCGCGCGTTCCCGGTCGCGGTGCCGGCGCGCCGGCTCCAGGCGATCTGGGTCGAGGTCTGCGTCCCCGAGGGCGCGACGGCGGGCGAGTACCGGGGCGAGGTGCGCGTGCGCGACGGAGCGCGCGCGCTCGCGGCGGTCCCGCTGCGGCTGCGCGTGTGGCCGTTCACGCTGCCGGCGACCGGCGCGTTCACGGCGGCGTTCGGGCTCCCCACCCGCGTCGGCACGCGCGCCCTCGGCAAGCCGGACGACCCGGTGCTCGCGCGCGCGCTCGCGGCGGCGCTCCAGCGCCACCGCATCTCGCCGTACACCCTGTCCGCCGATCCGCCCGACGGCGAGTGCACCGCGCGCCGCTGCGCGCTCGACTGGGCCCGCTTCGACGCCGAGGTCGGACCGGTGCTCGACGGCACCCTCGTACCCGGCGTGAAGGGCACGTTCGCCGAGGTGCGGATCGCGGCGAAGGTCTGGGATGGGCCCGAGGCGGATCTCGCCGCGACCCTCCGCGCGTGGAAGCGCCACTTCGACGCGCGCGGCTGGAGCGATCGCCTCTGGCTCTACACGCTCGACGAGCCCCGGCCCGAGCAGCTCCCCGAGCTGCGCCGGCGCGCGCGGCTCGCGCACGAGGCCGGGATCCGGGTGTTCGCCACCCTCGCGCCCGACCCGGCGCTCTCGGGCGCCGTGGACGCGTTCGCGCCGAACCTCACGCTCGCCCCCGAGCGCGCGGGGCGGGACGAGCACGTCTCGTTCTCCTACGCCTCCTGCATGTCGCACGGGTGCGACGAGATCCCGCCCTCCGGCCGGAGCCGCGCGACGATGCTGCGCGAGTTCCGGGGCTGGCCGGGCTACGCCATCGACCGCCCGGGCACGACCGCGCGCGCGGTGGCCTGGCTCGGGTGGCGGCGCGGCCTCGCGGGCGAGCTGTACTACGACGTGCTCCACGCGTGGGTCGATCGCGATCCGTGGAAGGACGTGCGGGCGTTCGCGGGGAACGGCGACGGCACCCTCCTCTACCCGGGCCTGCCGGGGGAGCTCGGCGGCGAGCACGGGTTCCCGGTCGAGTCCATCCGGCTCAAGATCATCCGCGACGCGCTCGAGGATCTGGAGCTCCTGCGGCTGGCCGAGGCCGCCGGGCTCGGCGAGCTCGCGCACGCGACCGCGGCGAAGCTCGTCCCGAGCGCGCGCGGGTTCGAGCGGGACCCTCGCCGGTGGCTCGCCGCGCGCGCCGCGCTCGGGGACGCGCTCGCCCGCCTCGAGCTCCGCGCGAGGCGCTGAGGATCCTCGACGTGCTCGCGCCGCTCCTGGCCCTCGCCCTCGCCGCCGCGCCGCCGTGCGCGCTGCCGCCGCTCGCGGACGGCGAGCGCCCCTGGCGCACCGGCGAGACCCTCGAGCTCGAGCTCGACGTGCTCGGCGCCGTGAAGGCCGGGCTGCTCCAGCTCAGCGTCGAGCGGCCCATGTCGGGGGGCCGCATCGTCCCCCTGCGGGCGCGCGCCCGCACGACGGCGGCCTTGGCGAGCATCCGGAGGTTCGTCGGCGTGGGGCTCTCCTGGGTGGACGCGGCGACGCTCCTCCCCGAGCGCTACCGCGACGACATGGACGAGAACGGCGTGCGGAAGTCGAGCGACGCGCGGATGCCGGGCGACGGGCGGGTCACGATCGCGTACCGCCAGGGCGACCGGGAGAGCGAGGCGCGCTTCGACGCGGCGGGCGAGGTGCTCGACGCGCTCTCCGCCCTGTACTACCTGCGCGCGGCGCGGCTCGCGCCGGGCGACCGCTTCTGCTTCGACGCCGTCGCCAGCCGTCGCCTGTGGCACCTCGAGGGGACCGTCGCCGCCGAGCGCGAGGCGGTGGAGACCCCGGCCGGCCGGTTCGAGACGTTCCGGGTGGACGCGCTCGCGCGGCGGGCGGATCGTCCCGAGGCGCGCCCGCGGCCCGTTCACCTCTGGTTCACGCGGGACTCCCGCCGGCTGCTCGTCGCGGCGGTCTCGGAGATCGAGCTCGGCCCCGTGCGCGCCCAGCTCGCGGCGGTGCGCGGCACGCGCGCCGCCCGCTGAGCGCCGAGCGCCGAGGGGCGCGTCACATCCGCGCCGCCACCTGGGCGAGCCGGCGGCGCACGCTCGCGAGCGCCGCCCCGAGCCGCTCGATCCGGTCGATCGGCCCGCCGCCGAGCGCCAGCGAGAGGACGCGCTGCTGCGACGGCTCCGCCTCCGAGAGCGCCTCCTCGATGCTCGCGACGTAGGTCGCGATGGCTGCGAGCGCGCCGCGCGCCTGCTCGAGATCGTCGTCGAGGAAGTCGAGCACGACGTGCTCCCGCGCCGCGCGACCGGCGAGCCGCGCGCGGAGGGATTCCACCGCCCGGCGGCCCGCGGCATCCGGGCCAGGGACGACGCGCTCCTCGTCGACGACCACGACTGCGCTCTGACGCGGCATCCCCCGATGGTAGCGGGGCGATATCGCCGGTCAACTTTGCGGCGAGGGCGCGGACGTCACCGGCGGTGGACGTCGCTCATCCCTGCGTGAAGTCCGCTCCGGAGGCGCGCGTACGACACACCGCCGCTTGCGCAACCGTCACCGCTTTCGCGCGACTCATCCGCGAAGCAAGGGCTCGAGAGGCACACGAGACCGGAGGCGAGACGGGCACCCGCAGCGAGGCGCGCCGAGGCGTACTGCCTCCGTACGCCGCAGGCGCAACGAGCGAGGACGCCCGTCGCAGCCCCGGTATCGTGCGCCGCGCTGGAGAGAGGTAAAGCTAGATGAGGCCGCGGGAGCGGCGGAGGAGTTCTACCGTCTTCTGATACTCGACGTCCCAGGCGCTCGTCCCCTCCTGCAGGTGCTTCAGGCGGGCGCGCGCCTCGCGATCGATCTCCTCGTCGACGTCGAGGTGCTTCTTGAAGATGTTGAAGACCTTCTTCCGGAGGGAGTGATCCTCGGAATAGACCTCCTCGACGTTCCGCGAGATGAGGAGGAACTCGATCATCTGGCCGATGACGTACTCGATCCCCTCGTCGCCCATCTTGAAGCCGCGGACGTCGGCCATCTCGCGCTTCACCTGGGTGAACCGGGAGTGATCGTAGCCGCGGCGCTCGAGGGCCTCGCGGGTCGCGGCGTTCACGCGCTCCTCGGCGGCGAGGTACTCCTTCATGATCGCCGCCATGTCCATCTCGGCGTCGGCGATGCGCAGGGTCTCGACCTCGATGTCGCCGTCCTGCATGAGGGTCTGGATGACCTCGCGGGCGATCGTCGGGATGACCTTGGGGTAAAGCCGCATGGAAGTTCCTCGCCTGGACGGCCGCGGACCGCGCCGCGGGCCGAGTGCCGTTGCGAAGACCGCGAAACAAAAGGTAAAGCCGTATAAACCCCGGCCGCCAGGGGTGGCAAGAAAAAAAGGCCTCGGCTGCAGCATGGTTCCACGCGATCTGCGGCCTCGCCACCCGCCCCCTCGGGCTCGTCCCCTCACGGGCCCGTAGGGTTCGGCGACGCTCCGCGCGGCGTCGCGCCGGAGCGGTGACGCCCGGCCAGGAGCCGCCCCGGAAACGGCGAGGGCGGCGCCCCTCCAGGCACCGCCCTCTCGATCGCACGCCGCCGCTCGCCCCCGCCCCGCTCACTGCGCGTGCGCCGCGCACGGCGCGGAGCGGAGGACGGCCGGCCGCGCTAGCTCAGGTAGATCTTCTGCACGTCCGAGAGGAGCTTCAGCGCCTCGGCGCGCGGGCGCTGGAAGGCGTTGCGGCCCATGATCGAGCCGAACCCGCCGCCTTCCTTGATGCCGCGGATCTCGTTCAGCACGTCCTCGGTGCCCTTCGCCTCGCCGCCCGAGAAGATGACGATGCGCTTGCCGTTGAACGCGGACTGCACGACGTGGCGCACGCGGTCGGCGAGGGTCTTCGTCGGGATCTGATACTTCTCGTAGACCTTCTTCGCCTCCGGGTGCTCGACGAGGTCCTTGGGGGGCTTCACCTTGATGATGTGCGCGCCGAGCTGCGCCGCGATCTGGGCGGCGTAGGCGGCGATGTCCACGGCGGTCTCGCCGTCCTTCGACACGCCGGAGCCGCGCGGGTAGCTCCACACCACCACCACCAGGCCGGCCGCCTTGGCCTCCTCGGTGAGCTCGCGCAGGTGCTCGTACTGGGAGTTACGCGCGTCGGAGGCGGGGTAGATCGTGTAGCCGATCGCGGCGCAGCCGAGCCGCACCGCCTCCTTCACGGAGCCGGTGACCGCCGAGATGGGCGCGCCGCCGAGCTTCGAGAGCGAGTCGGAGTTGTTGAGCTTCAGGATCGTCGGGATCTGGCCCGCGAACTTCCGCGCGCCGGCCTCGATGAAGCCGAGCGGCGCCGCGTAGGCGTTGCACCCGGCGTCGATGGCGAGCTGGAAGTGATAGTCCGGATCGTAGCCCTCCGGGTTCGGCGCGAACGAGCGGGCCGGACCGTGCTCGAAGCCCTGGTCCACCGGGAGGATCACGAGCTTGCCGGTTCCGCCGAGCGTGCCCGTCATGAGCAGCCGGTGCAGGTTGGCGAGGGTCCCGGGGCTGTCGCTCTGATACCAGGACAGGATCTCTTTCACGCGCGTGGTGGTTCGCTCCGGCATTTCGATTCTCCCAGCAGGACGTGAGGGTTCGGGGTTCTCTAGGACGACGCGAGCTCCAAGTCGACGCGCAATCTAGAGAGCGCTGCGATGGGGTGGCAAGGGGAAAAGCCTCCGCCCGCTCGGCCGGCGCGGTGGCCGGTCCAAACCGGGCTGCGCAGCTTTGGAGTGAACCCCCGAAAAGGAAGGTCCCATGGCGCGTGGAGTCGGCGAGCGGCCGGAGCGGAGCCCGGCGGCGATCCTGTCCGAGGTCGAGTACCCCATCTCCCGCGATGATCTCGCTCAAGCGGCGGCGGAGAGCGACTCTCCAGCGGACGTGATCAACTTCCTCAGATCGCTGCCCGAGCGGATCTACACGAGCCCGAACGACGTCATGCGCCAGTTCGGCGAGGCGGGGGCGCGGTTCGGGCTGTTCTCGACGAACGTTCGCCATCGCGGCGATCTGGGCAAGGAGGCGGTCGAGACGGGGGCGGCGCCGACCAAACATCCGTAGAGACGGGGGGCTGCGCCCCCCGCCCCAGCAGCGGAGCTGCTGGGGCCCCACCCCCTGCTCGGCGGGGCCCGTGAGCCGTCGCGCCCGCATGCGCGGGCCCCCCCCCCCCCGCCGGGGGGGGGGGGGGCGCCGCCCCCCCCCCCCCCCCCCCCCCCCCCCCGCGACGGCTCCCCGCCGGGAGGGCTTCGCCCTCCCCGCGCGATTGCGCGGGGCCCCTCCCCGGTGTTCACGGTTGTTTCTGCGGGCGGCGGGCTCGGTGCGAACGCGGCGGGATCGGTGCGAACGCAGCGGCGTGGCGGGAATGCGGTGGATCGGTGCGAATGCGGCGGCGTGGCGGGTCGGCGCGAACGTGGCGGCGTAGTGCGAACGTGGCGGCGTGGCGGGAATGCGGCGGATCGGTGCGAATGCGGCGGCGTGGCGGGTCGGCGCGAACGTGGCGGCGTAGTGCCAACGCGGCGGCACGCAGCGAACGTGGGCGGCACGGCGCGATACGCGGCTGGCTTGGTGCGAACGCGGCGGGCGGCGAGAGCCCGGCGGGGGCCGCGGCCCATTCACTTTCCGTCGATGGCGCGGGGGTAGCAGCGCGAGACGAAGCCGCAGCCCTCGGCGCGGCAGCGGGCCTCGTCGCGGCCGAGTGAGGCGGGAGGGCGGTCGCCGTCACCGCGGAAGGCTTCCCAGGCGAGCCGCGGGGCGTCGGCCGCGAAGCGGGAGAGCTCGCGCTCGCCGGGGGTGACGTCCACGGCGCGGCAGTCCCCGCGGATGAACTGGAGGCGGGCGCGGACGCGGGCCTCGGGGTGGGCGCGGCGGGCGGCGAGCGCGTAGGCGACGAGCTGCAGGCGGTAGCGGTCGGCGGCGTCCGGCCGAAAGGTCGCGTACTTGTAATCCACGACCGTGAGCGCGGTGGCGCGCCGGTCCGCCACGAGGGCGTCGATGGCGCCGACGAGGTAGACCGCCGGCGCGCCGCGCTCCCGCGCGTGGAGGCGCAGGAGGAAGGGCACCTCGCGGCGGAGCCGCGCGTCGCGCGCCGCCGCCGCGAGCTCGCGCCCGCCCTCCGAGTCCGCGAAGCGCGACACCTCCGCGAGGATGCGCCGCACGCCGGGCGAGCGGGCGTCGTGACCGCGCCGCGCCGCGGCGGCGGCGAGCTGCGCGCGGCGCTCGAGGGGCGGC
>NZ_JALCZB010000105.1:0-14222 GCF_022690745.1 Anaeromyxobacter sp. SG64
GAGGCGGTCGCGCCGGAGGCGGAGGGGGCGATCGGGCCGCTCGAGCTCGCCGGCCCCGCCGCGGAGCGGGTCGCGCCCGAGGACGCGCCCGGCCTCGCGCTCGCCCTGGCCCTCGCGCTGCGCGGCCACCAGGGCGCGCGCGCGCCGCGCCTCAACCTGCGCCGGGGCGCGCTCGCCTACACGCGCGACTTCGAGCACGTGAAGGGGAAGGTCACGCGCCTCGGCGTGTTCGCGGCGCTGCTCGTCCTGCTCGCCGTGATGAGCTCGGGCGTGCGGCTCTTCGCGCTCGCCCGGCAGGAGAAGGCGCTCGACGACGCGCTGTGCGCGTCGGAGCAGCGCATCCTCGGCAAGTGCTACGCGAGCTTCGAGGAGGCGCAGGCCATCCTGCGCGGCCGCGGGACGCCCGGCGCGGCCATCCCGCGGGTCTCCGCGGTCGAGGTGTTCGCCGAGCTCGCGCAGCGCGTGCCGGACGTGCCGCTCCGCCTCGACCGCATGGAGGTCACGAAGGACAAGCTCCACCTCCAGGGCACGACCGACGCCGCCGAGAACGTCGACAAGATCGTCTCGGCGCTGCAGGCCTCGCGGTGCTTCGGCGACGCGCGCTCCGGCGGCGCGCGCCGGCGCGGGTCCGACGGGAAGTTCGAGTTCTCCATCGACGCGGGGATCACCTGCCTCGAGTCGGGCCCGGCGGCGCCGGGCGGGAGGGGATAGATGCTGGAGCGGCTCCGGAAGCTCCGCGCCGACGCGGAGGCGTGGCTCGCCAAGCTGTCTCAGCGCGAGCGCGTGATGGTGACCGCCGCGGCGGTCGCGGTGGTCGCGTTCGTCGTCTGGCTCGTCTCGTTCCAGATCTCCTCGGGCATGGCGGCCCGCGAGGAGCGCATCGACCAGAAGACCAAGGTGATGTCGCAGTTCGGCAAGCTGGCCGAGGGCTACCGCCGCAACCAGGCGGAGCGCAGCGCCCTGGAGGCGCGCCTCAAGGGCCAGCCCATCCAGCTCATGAGCCACATCTCCCAGGCGGGCGCGGCGCTCGGGATCGAGGTGAACGACCTGCGGCCGACCGGCGCGCCGGCCGACCTCGAGGGGATCCGCGAGGAGTCGGTCGAGGTGAACCTCGCCCGCATCGATCTCCCCCGGCTCGCGCGCCTCCTCCAGTCGCTCGAGCGCGGCGCCGGCGTGGTCAAGGTCCGCCGGATCCGGGTCTCCACCCGCTCGGACGATCCGGCCCTCGTCGACGCCACCCTCGTCGTCTCCACGTACCAGCTCCGGACCTGAGCGCCATGACGATCGACTGGAACCGCTGGCGCCCGCGCCTCCTCTACGGCGCGTTCACCTTCGCCGCCTTCCTCCTCGCCCTCCGGCTCACCTTCCCCGCCGACGCGGTGAAGCAGCGCATCGTCCTCGAGGCCGCCGCGCGCGGCTGGCAGGTCGACATGGCCGACGTGGGGCCGGGCGGGATCGCCGGGATCCACGCGGAGGGCGTGACCGTCGAGGCCGCCTCCGGCCTCAAGGTCCCGGTCGACGAGCTCACCGCGTCGCTCAGGCTCCTGCCGCTCCTCACGGGCAGACGCAGCGTCGCGTTCGACGCGCGGCTCTACGACGGAGAGGTGGAGGGGACGGCAGACCTGTCCGGCGACGAGCGGGAGATCGCCCTCGCGGCCAGGGGCGTGGACCTCGCGCGCGCGCTGCCGCTCCGCAAGGCCTCGGGCCTCGACCTCACCGGGAAGCTCTCGGGCAAGGTGGCGCTGACGGTGCCCGCCGCGCCGAACGGACAGCCGAAGGGCCGGATCGACGTGACGGTGACGGAGGCCGGCGTGAACGGGGGGCAGCTCCCGGTCCCCGGGATGACGAGCGGCCTCGCCCTCCCGAAGCTCGGGCTCGGCGAGCTCGTCGCGGCGGTGAAGCTCGACCAGGGGAAGGCCACCTTCGAGAAGCTCGAGGCGAGAGGCGGCGACGCGGACTTCACGGCCGACGGGCTCTACGCCGTGCTGCAGCCGCGCATCGAGTACGCCCCCATCTCCGGCAAGGCGAAGCTCAAGGTGAAGGACGCCTTCTGGGCGCGCCGCGAGACGCAGGCGTTCAAGGGCGTCGCCGAGGCGGCCCTCGCCTCCTCGCGCGGTCGCGACGGCGCATGGAACTTCCAGATCGCCGGGAGCGTCTCGAGACCGCAGCTCCGGCCCGTCCAGGGGGGTCAGTAGCCAGCCTTCGGAGCGCCCGGCGGCGTGGCGATACATGCCTCGTCACGCAACGCCGCGTTCTCATGGGCGAAATCGGACCCGGGCCCCACGTGGTCCGGGCCGGACTGGGGGAAAACCTCCCTCTGATCAAGGGCTTCCCTTGAAGCCGCCCATGGGGTCGTGATATCGGGTTCGCCATGCGCATCCGGCGGCTCGACATCGTCGGCTTCAAGTCGTTCATGGACAAGACCGTGGTCGCCTTCGACGAGGGCGTCACCGGCGTTGTCGGCCCAAATGGGTGCGGGAAGTCCAACGTCGCGGACGCGATCCGCTGGGTGCTCGGCGAGCAGTCCGCCCGGCACCTGCGCGGCCGCTCGATGGAGGACGTGATCTTCAACGGCTCGGAGACGAAGCCGCCCCTCTCCATGGCGGAGGTGCTGCTCACCTTCGAGAACGACCGCCCGAGCGAGCTGCCAACCCAGTACCAGGGGTACTCCGAGATCACCGTCGGGCGCCGCCTGTTCCGCAGCGGCGAGTCCGAGTACCTCGTGAACGGCGTGCAGTCGCGGCTGCTCGACGTGAACGACATCTTCTTCGGCTCGGGCGTCGGCCGGACCGCGTACTCGATCATCGAGCAGGGCCGCATCGGCCAGATCGTGTCCGCCCGCCCCGAGGACCGGCGGGCGATCATCGAGGAGGCCGCCGGCATCACGAAGTACAAGAAGCGGCGCGAGGCGGCGGAGCGGAAGATGGAGGCGACGCAGCAGAACATGCTGCGCGTCGCGGACATCGTGCAGGAGCTCGGCAAGCAGCTCGAGAGCCTGAACCGCCAGGCGCGCAAGGCGGAGAAGTACAAGGCCCTGCGCGCGCAGATCCGCGAGCTCGAGCTCCGGGCGGCGGCGGCGCGCTACCTCGAGCTCACCGCGACCCGCCGCGCCGCCGAGGATCGCCACGCGACGCTCAAGGCCGAGGAGGCCGAGGTCGTGGCGCGCCTCGCCGAGCTCGACGGCGGGATCGACGGCGATCGTGCGCTGCTCGCCGAGAGCGAGGGGCGCCTCGCCGAGCTCGGCGCCAAGGAGCACGCGCTCGAGAGCCAGGCACGGGTCTCCGAGGTCTCGGTCGAGGCCGCCGCGCGCGAGCTCGAGCAGATCGCGGAGCGGACGCGCGCGCAGGCCGCCGAGGTCGAGGCGCTGAAGGCGCAGGCGGAGGCGCTCGCGCAGGAGCGCGAGGCGCTCCTCCAGCAGCGCGACGATCTCCAGTCGCTCGTCACCACCGACGAGACCCGGCTCGTGGACGCCGAGGCCGCGCTCCGCGACGCGGGCCGCGAGCAGGGCGCGCTGCAGGGCGAGGCGGATCGGGCGCGCGCCGCGGCCGGGGCCGCGCTCTCCGAGGCGACCAGCCACAAGAGCCAGCTCGCGCAGCTCGAGCGGCAGCGGCTCGACCTGCGCGGCCGCATCCAGAAGAACCGCGGCGAGGCCGACGACCTCGCCCAGCGCGCCTCCCAGCTCGACGGCTCGCGCTCGCGCTTCGTCGAGAAGCTCGGTCAGACCCGCCAGCTCAAGCTCCGGCTCGACGAGCAGCGCGGCGCGCAGGAGGAGATGCTCGAGCGGACGCGGGCCGAGTTCATCCAGAACGAGGCGCGGCTCATCACGATCCGCGAGGAGCTCGCCGACAAGCGCTCGCGCCTCAACAGCCTCCTCGAGATCGTCCGCAACTACGAGGGCTACGGCCGCGGGGTGCGGAGCCTCATGACCCGCGCCGGCCAGGCGGAGGCGCGCGACCGCGGCGTCTTCGGCCTCGTCGCCGACGTCGTGTCCGCGCCGGCCGAGTACGAGAACGCCATCGAGGCGGTGCTGGGCGAGCGGCTCCAGTACGTCATCGTCGAGAGCCACTCCCAGGGCGTCGAGGCGATCGACTACCTGAAGTCCGCCGCCGAGGGGCGCGCCTCCCTCATCCCGATGGCGCGCCTGCGCGACGCGGCCACGGCCGGCCCCGCGCCGGACCTCGGCGGCCACCCCGGGGTCGTCGCGAGCTGCCTCGACGTCATCCGCTTCGAGTCCTCGTACGAGAAGGTCGTCCGCTTCCTGCTCGGCGACGCGCTCATCGTGCGCGACCTCCCCGCCGCGCTCGAGCTCTGGCAGCAGAGCGGCGACAAGCGGACGCTCGTGACGCTCGACGGCGAGGTGCTGGACCCCTACGGCGTCGTCACCGGCGGCCCGCTGGAGGGCGAGGGGCACGGCGCGCTGCAGCGGCGGCGCGAGGCGCAGGAGCTCGAGGACGTCGTCCGCGGGTTCGAGGCGGACTTCTCGCTGGCGCAGGAGCGGCACCGCACCCTGCAGGCGCGCCTCCTCCAGCTCGAGGCGGCTCTGAAGAGCCTCGACAAGGACGGCCGCGAGAAGGAGCTCGCGCTCCTCGACCAGGAGAAGGATCTCGCCCGCGTCGGCGAGGAGCTCGAGCGCGTGGGCGAGCGGATGGGCGCCCTCGAGATCGAGCGCTCGCAGCTCGAGGAGACGCTCGCGGCGTTCTCGCGCGAGGAGGAGGAGCACCGCGTCGCCGCGGCGACCGCCGAGGCGGAGGTCTCGCGCGCCGAGGAGCGCGCCCGCGACGCCGTCCTCCGGCTCGAGCAGACCCGCCAGCGCGGCGACGTCCTCACCGCCGAGCTGATGAACCTCAAGGTGAAGGTCGCCGCCGACGCCGAGCGCCGCGAGGGGATCGGCGCCGCGCTGAAGCGCATCGACGACGCGCGGCGCGAGGTGGACGAGCGGCGGGCGCGCCTCTTCGCGGCCCTGTCCGAGGCGAACGCGCGCGCGGCCGAGCTGCGCAGCCGGCTGGACGGCACGCGCGTCGATCTCGACCGCCTGTCGCAGGACCTCGCCGGCGTCCGGGAGGAGCTCTCCCGGGCCCGCGCCGAGCACGAGGGGCGCGCCGCCGCCTCGCGCGGCCGCGAGGCCGAGGCCCGCGAGCTCCGCACCCGCGCCGAGGCGGCCCGGAGCGCGATGGGCGAGGCGGCGCTCACGGCGCGCGAGCACGCCCTCGAGCTCACCCACCTCGAGGAGCAGACGCGCGAGCGGTGCCAGGCGGAGCTCAAGTGGGAGGTGGCGCGCTTCCACCTGGAGCGGCCGCCGGGCGACGCCGAGCGCGAGCGGCTCGACGAGCTGAAGGCACAGTCCGAGCGGATGGGCGCCATCAACCTGACCGCGATCGAGGAGTACGACGACCTCGCCCGCCGCCACGAGTTCATGAGCACCCAGAAGGCGGACCTCGAGCGCTCGCTCGCCGATCTCAAGGCCGCCATCGTGAAGATCAACCGCGCCTCGCGCGAGCGCTTCCAGGAGACGTTCGACCTCGTGAACGAGAAGTTCCAGGCGGTCTTCCCGCGCCTGTTCAACGGCGGCCGCGCCGGGCTCGTGCTCACGCAGGCGGACGGGGACGGGGAGGCGGGCGTCGAGATCTTCTCGCAGCCGCCCGGCAAGAAGCTGCAGAGCGTGAACCTGCTCTCCGGCGGCGAGAAGGCGCTCACCGCCGTGTCGCTCATCTTCGCCATCTTCCTCATCAAGCCGACGCCGTTCTGCCTCCTCGACGAGGTCGACGCGCCGCTCGACGACGCGAACGTCGGCCGCTACAACGAGATGGTGAAGGAGATGTCGAAGACCTCGCAGTTCATCCTCATCACGCACAACAAGCGCACGATGGAGATGGTGGACACGCTCTACGGGGTCACCATGCAGGAGCCGGGCGTCTCGAAGCTCGTCTCCGTCCGGCTCTCCGAGCGCACCAAGGAAGCCGCCGCGGCCTGAACCAGGGGTGGGGACCCCGACGACGGCGGCCGGCGTTCGCGGGAGGGCCCCGCGCAACGCGCGGGAGGGGCGAAGCCCCTCAGGCGGGGAACGGTCGCGAGCCCGCGAACGCGGGCGCGACCGTTCACGGGACCCGCCGAGCAGGGGTGGGGACCCCGACGACGGCGGCCAGCCGTCGTCGGGGCGGGGGCGCAGCCCCCGTCTCTACATGGGATGCCCCGTCGCCTTGTCGGAGTGGCAGGTCGTGCAGGTCATGCCGCTCGCCACGGGCTCCGTCGTGCTGGTGCCCGGGTGGCACACGAGGCACGTCTTCGACGCGTCGTCGATGGGCGCCGCCGTGAACGCCTTCGTCTCGAGGTAGGTGTTGAGCAGCTCGGCCACCTTCCCGGCGACGTCCGCCGTGAGGCGGGCGCAGCGCGCCTTCTTGTCCGCGCCCGTCGCGGAGACGCCGTTCGCGGCGCACCAGCCGGACACCGACGCGTGGCACAGGTGCGCGCCGGGGACCTGCTGCAGGTTCACGAGGTTCCCCGCGCTGAAGTCCTTCACGAGCCCGGTCTCGCCGGCGTTCACGGCCTGCGGGGTGTACTGCGGGAAGCTCGCGCCCTCGTACCAGCGCATGAGGTCGGTCATGATCGCCGCGCGCGCCGTCGCGTCGGCGACCACCATGTTCGTCACGAGCACGCCGCCGAGGAGGGCGCCGCAGATGCTGCCGTAGCTGGCGATGCCGCCTCCGCCGAACTTGCCGAAGTCGAGCGGGAGCAGCGAGAACGGCGCGCCGGCGGTCTGGGCGAGGTGGCCCACGAGGGCGCTGTACGCGCCGTGGCAGCAGCCTCCGGCGTAGTACCCCTGGTACGCGGCCTCGCGGATCGGCGTGGCATCGAGCCGGTACCCGGCGGGAAGGTGCTGCTCGTACGGGAAGTCGGCGACCTGCGGTCCCGCCGGCTCCTGTGGCGTCTGCTGCGGGGCCGGGTCCGAGTCCGAGCCGCAGGCCTGAAGGACGCCGAGCGTCACGGCGCCGCCGAGCGCGAGGCCGGCGCGGCCCAGCAGGTTTCTACGGGAGAGTTCCTTGGTCACGATGAGCTCCTTCGATGACTGCGAGTTGAATCCGGCGTGCCGCGCCTCGCGCGGTCTCTGACGGCAGCGTCGGGATCGGTCGACACGCCGTTCGCGACCGTACCGGACGGCCCGGGCGTTAAGTCAATGATTTCGCTGAAGAATCCGTAACCCCGCGCCGGCCCGGGGAGATCGCGCTGACCTTCGAGGGAAGGGTTAACGCCCTGCGTAAACGATGCGTCTGGCTCGTGATTTCGCGACAGACCGCCGCGCCCGCGCGCCGCCGCGCGGCCACTGCGGCGAGCGACCGCGCTCCGAGTTGATTTCATGTCACGACTGCGCCGCCGTCTGCGCTGGGCGGTCGCACGCTCCCGGGGACCTCCGGCCTTGCCTTACCGGGGGAGGCGCGAACCGATTTCGCGGCGTCGGGAAAGCTCCGCCGGAGGGCTGCGCGTTGACACGCCGTTCCGCCGGCCTCTATAGAGTGCCGACTTTCCTGGCGCGCGCCGGGTCCGGCGGACGAGCCGCCCCGGGGCGCGCGGAGTCCGGGGGCCGGAGGCTTCCGCCCCCAAAGCTCGAACGGAGCCCCGCGTGCCGCCGCGTCCCCCGTCCTTCCTCGAGACGCTGACCCCGAACGACTGGATCGCCATCGCGATCGTCGTCCTCCTCGCCCTCCTCGTCGTGGTCGCCGCGATCCGGATCGCGCGCCGCCGCCGGCCGCCGCCGGGGCCGCCCGTCCCGGCCGACGAGATCGAGCGCGAGCTCACCGGCCCGGAGGCGCTCCCGCCCCTGTCGGCGAAGGTGCCGCCGCCCGTCGCCCCGCCGCCGCAGGTGCCCGCGCCGCGCGGCGAGCCCGGCCTGCCCCGCGAGGCGGAGGAGGCGCGCAAGAAGGAGGACTACCGCCGCAAGAAGGAGACGGAGCGGCTCGAGCGTGAGCGCAGGCAGCGCGAGCGCGAGGAGGCCGAGGCGAGGGCGCGAGAGGAGGCGGCGCGCGCCGCGCGCGAGGCCGAGGAGGCGAAGCGCCGCGAGGAGGAGGAGCGCCGGCGGCGCGCGGAGGCCGAGGCGGGCAAGACGCTCGCCGCCGGGCTCGAGAAGACGCGCGGCGGCTTCATGGCGCGGCTCAACGCCCTGTTCTCGGGCGGGCGGCTCGTCGACGACTCCGTCCTCGCCGATCTCGAGGAGGTGCTGTTCACCGCCGACATCGGCGTGAAGACCGCGACGAAGCTCCTCGAGTCCGCCCGCGAGAAGGTCCGGCGGCGCGAGCTCTCGGATCCCGAGCGGCTGAAGGACGCGCTGCGCGAGGAGATCGCGCGCATCCTGGCGCTGGGCGGCGATCCCTCCGCGGCGCGCCCGCTCGAGCTCGGGGCGGCGCGCCCGTGGGTGGTGATGGTCGTGGGCGTGAACGGCTCGGGGAAGACGACCACCATCGGCAAGCTCGCCTCGAAGCTCCAGGGGGACGGGAAGCGGGTCCTCCTCGGCGCGGGCGACACGTTCCGCGCCGCGGCAGGCGAGCAGCTCGAGATCTGGGCGGAGCGCGTGGGCGCGCCCATCGTGCGCGGCAAGGAAGGCGCCGATCCGGCGAGCGTCTGCTTCGAGGCGGTGCAGCGCGGCGCGCAGGACGGCATGGACGTCGTGCTGTGCGACACCGCCGGGCGCCTCCACACGAAGGCGCCGCTCATGGAGGAGCTGAAGAAGGTGAAGCGCGTCATCGGCAAGGCCGCCGAGGGCGCGCCGCACGAGGTGCTGCTCGTGCTCGACTCCACGAACGGCCAGAACGCCATCGCGCAGGCGCGCCAGTTCCACGAGGCGCTCGGCGTCACCGGCATCGTGCTCACGAAGCTCGACGGCACCGCCAAGGGCGGCGTCGTCATCGGCATCTGCGACGAGCTCGGGATCCCGGTACGCTACGTGGGCGTCGGCGAGAGCGTCGCGGACCTGCGGCCCTTCCTGCCCGGCGAGTTCGTCGAGGCGCTGTTTGATTAGAACGGGGCGGCGGCTCGCTCGCTGAGCACTGACCAGGCCAAGCTCGTCGGAGATGCTCATGCAGCCCTTCGCGGTCATCCTCTTCGACATCGACGGCACGCTCGTCTCCGCGGGCGGGGCGGGACGCCGCGCCCTGGAGCGCGCGCTCGAGGAGCGGTGCGGTCCGCTCGCAGGTCGCCTCGCCGGGCTCCGCCTCGACGGGATGACCGACCGGCTCATCGTGCGCGAGGCGCTCGGCCTCCTCGGCCACGGGTTCTCGGACGCGGCGTGCGACGGCGTCCTCGAACGCTACCTGTCTCACCTGCGCGAGGAGATCGCCGACCCACGCTACGAGGTGCTCCCCGGGGTCGCGTCGCTGCTCGAGGCGCTGCGCGCGCGGGCGCTCCCGTTCGGCCTCTGCACGGGGAACCTCGTGGACGGCGCCCGTGTGAAGCTCGCCCGCGGCGCGCTCGACCACCACTTCGAGTGGGGCCCCGGGGCGATCGGCGGCTTCGCCCATGACGGCGAGGCGCGCGAGCGGGTGGTGGCTGCGGCGCTCGCCCGGGCCTCGGCACGCCTCGGTCGCGCCGTGCACGCGCGCGAGGCGCTCGTCGTCGGTGACACGCCCCGCGACGTGGCGGCGGCGCGGCACGTCGGCTGCCCGGTGCTCGCGGTGGCGACCGGGCGCTATGCCGCCGGGGAGCTCGCGGCGTGCGGCGCGGACCACGTGTCGGCCACGCTCGAGGATCCCGCCGCGCTCCGGCTGCTGCTCGGGTGAGCCGGCGCCGGGCGGGGCCGCGCCTTGACCGGCCCGCGCGGCCCGGGGTATGGCCGGTTCGAGAGAGGGACCCCCAATGGCGACGCGCACGTCCCCCGCCGCTCCCACGCGACAGCTCCTCCCGCCGATCGACGGGCCGCGCCTCCGCGCCGTCGCCGTCGATCGCTCGCACGTGGCGGAGCTGCAGGCCTGCCTGGAGGGCGCCACCGACTACTTCCAGCGCACCGAGGGCCGCCTGCCCGAGCCGGACGCGGCGCTGCGGCTCGTCGAAGAGGCGGAGGCGGACGACGCCAGGCGCGTGTACTGCCTCGTGCCGCACAGCGGCGGCGCGGCGGTCGGGGTGCTCGACCTGTACCTCCACCACCCCGAGCCCGGCGTCGCGCACGTGGGGCTCCTGCTGTTCCGCGAGTCGTGCCAGGGCATCGGCTACGGGAAGGAGACCGTCGCGGCCCTGGAGCACGCCCTGCAGCGCGCCGGCTTCACCGCGCTCCGCTGCTCGGTCGGCGACGAGAACCCCGGAGCGCAGGCGTTCTGGGAGCGGATCGGGTTCGGCGAGATCGGGCGCCTCGACGGCGGCGTCGCCGTGTACGAGCGGCCGTTCGTCGAGGTGAGCTGACCCGCCCCCGGGCGCGCTTCGCGCGGCAGCGCCCCCAAACGGCGAGCGCGGCCCGGAGGCCGCGCTCGGTTCAGCACGGTGCTCGGCGACGGCTACTCCGCGGAGGGCTGCGGCGCCATCTGCCGGGCGGACCGGGCGAGGTACCCGCGCACGCCCTCGTAGAGGCTCGCGAGACCGACGTAGCCGAAGCCGACCTGGAACAGCACGAGGAACGGCAGCGAGTAGTAGACGCCGCGCTCGACGAGGTAGAGCACGCCGTACGTCATGTACGCGGCGAGGGCGAGCTCGACGATCGGCTGGAAGGTCACCGCCGCCTTGTAGCGCTTCTTCACGACCGAGTCGCCCGCCGACTTCACCCCGTGCTTCGGCGTGCGGGTGAAGGCGGTCTCGTAGCCCATGAGCGCCTCGACGACGGCGCGCGCCTGGTTCACCGCGAGGCCGATGCCGAGCGCCATCACGAACGGCAGGTACTTCACCCGCTCCCAGCGCGTCTTCCCCTGCTCGCGCTGGCTCGCCATGTAGAAGAAGACGACGCTGAAGGTCGCGGCCGCGAAGAACGGCAGGTCGAGGAAGAGCACCTCGAGCGCGCCGTGCGAGACCCGCACCACCACCGTGATCGGCAGGAGGATGGCGAGCGGGATCATCATGAGATACCCGAGGTTCGCGGTGAGGTGCATGAACGCCTCCCGCTTGACCGCCCTCGGCACGTCCGCGCGGCGGATGAGCGGGAGGAGCTTCAGGGCCGTCTGGATGGAGCCCTTCGCCCAGCGGTGCTGCTGACTCTTGAACGCGTTCATCTCGACCGGGACCTCGGCCGAGGTCACGACGTGCGGGAGGTAGACGAACTTCCAGCCCTTCATCTGCGTGCGGTACGAGAGATCGAGGTCCTCGGTGAGCGTGTCGTGCTGCCAGCCGCCGCCGCTCGCGATGGCGTCGCGGCGCCAGATCCCGGCGGTGCCGTTGAAGTTGAAGAACAGGCCGGAGCGGTTGCGCGCGGTGTGCTCGATGACGAAGTGGCCGTCGAGCAGGATCGCCTGCGCCTCGGTGAGGAGCGAGTACGAGCGGTTCAGGTGGCCCCAGCGCGTCTGGACCATCCCGACCTGCGGGTCGGTGAAGAAGTCGAGGGTGCGGCGGAGGAAGTCCGACTCGGGGATGAAGTCCGCGTCGAACACCGCGACGAACTCGCCCTTCGCGAGCGTGAGCCCGTGCTCGAGCGCCCCCGCCTTGAAGCCCTTGCGGTTCGTGCGGTGCACGTAGGCGATGTCGAGCCCGGTCTTCCGGTGCCGGTCGACGCACGCGCGCGCGATGCCCTGCGTCTCGTCGGTCGAGTCGTCGAGCACCTGGATCTCGAGGAGATCGCGCGGGTAGTCCATCTTCGCGACGGCGTCGATGAGCCGCTCCGTCACGTACATCTCGTTGAAGATCGGCAGCTGGATGGTGACGCGCGGGAGCTGCTCGAAGCGGCCCTTCGGCGACGGCAGCCGGTACTTGTGCCGGTAGTACAGGTACGCCATCGCGTACCGGTGCGAGCCGTACACCGAGAGGAGGAGCAGCAGGAGGGCGTACGCGACGACGACCGATAGCTCGATGGCGCTCATCTGTCCGTTTTTTCGGGATGCGGCAGGGCGACCGCTCCCCTGGCGGGGACCTGCAAAACCGGGCGGACTATAGCCTCCCCGTCCGCGAAGTCAATCAAGCCAAAACCTGCGCCCCGACAGGCGAAAACGGGATTGTTCCGCGCAGGTTACCTCCTCGCACCCGGGCGCCCTCCCGCGCGGCAGGTGCGACCTCGGAGACGGCCCCCGCGCGGTCCGCCTCAAACGTCATTCGCGCTTCACCGCGAGGCCTGGAGAAGGCGGCGCGGAGGCCTTCAGAATGTCGACGGCGCGCAGGTAGTCGAGGGCGGTGTGCAGCGGGTGGTCTTCGCTCCCCGGTGCCCCTGCACCCGCCCCGGAAGTAGCGTCCGGAGAGATCGACTCGTTGCGGAGGTGACCCTTCAGGTCCTTCTCACCGGGGGAGGCGTCCGCGACCGCCGGGGGGACACCCTCGCCGACGACCACGTCCGGCGTGATGCCCCGCTCCTGGATGGAGCGGTGCTTCGGGGTGAAGTAGCGGGCCACGGTGAGCTTCAGCCCCGAGCCGTCCTCGAGCTCCACGATGGTCTGGACCGAGCCCTTGCCGAAGGTGGGGGTGCCCATGATCACGGCGCGCCCGTGGTCCTGCAGCGCCCCCGCGACGATCTCGCTCGCGCTCGCGGTCCCCTTGTTCACGAGCACGATGATCGGGTACGGCGGCTCGGTGTCCTTCTCGCGCGCCTTCTCGACCTGGACGTCGCGGCGCCCACGCCCCTCGGTCGTCACGATGATCCCGGAGGCGAGGAAGAGGTCCGCCACCCGCACGGCCTGATCGAGGAGGCCGCCGGGGTTGCCGCGGAGGTCGAGCACGAGGCCGCGCAGCTCGCCGCCGAGCCGAGCCCGCGCGTCGTCGAGCGCCTTCTTCACGCCGCGATCGGTCCGCTCCTGGAACGCCTTCACGCGCACGTACGCGTAGCGCCGCTCCGGGTCGAGGATCCTGAGCTCGACGCTCTGGGCCCGGACGTGGTCGCGCACGAGCGTGAGCGCCTGCGGCGCGGAGAACCCGTCGCGCATCACCTCGAGCACCGCCCGCGTCCCCGCCGGGCCCTTCATGCGGCGGATGGACTCGGCGAGCGGCAGGTCCTTCGTGGGCGTCCCGTCGATGGCGAGGATCCGGTCGCCGGGGCGCAGGCCCGCGCGCTCGCCGGGCGAGTCCGCGAGGGGCGCGACCACGGTGAGCGCGCCGCCCGAGATCGCGACCTCCACGCCGAGCCCGTCGAACTCGCCGGTCGTGTCCTCCCGAAGCTGCCGGTACACGTCGGGCCGCATGAACGAAGAGTGGGGGTCGAGCCGCCCGACGATCCCGTCGATCGCGCCGTAGACGAGCTCCTGCTCCTTCACGTCCTCGACGTAGTCGTTCTCGACCTTCTCGAGCACCTCGGCGAACACGTCGAGCGGGCGGTACGGCGCGGCGGCCCCGCGCCGCGCGGCCGAGGCCACGTGCTCCACGCCGAGCCCGGCGAGGAAGGCGACCGCGAGCGCGCCGACGAGCGCGATGCGGGGGAGGAAGGGCCGGCGCGTCATGGGGCGATCATACCCGAGGCGCGCGACCGGTTGGAGCGCCGCCGCCGGGCGTCTTTGAGCGATCCGGGGCCGGTCACGGCGCGAGCCAGGGGCGCGGATCCACTGGGCGCCCGCGCTCGCGCAGCTCGAAGTACAGGTACGGCCCCTTGAGCGAGCCCGAGTCCCCGACCGTGCCGAGCACCGCGCCCGCGTCCACGACCTCGCCCATGGCGGTCTGCATCGCGCCGAGGTGCGCGAAGAGCGTGTGGTAGCCCTCCCCGTGCTCCACGATGACGAGGTTGCCGTACCCCTTGAACCAGCCGGCGTGGACCACCCGGCCTGGCGCGACCGAGCGGACCGGGGCGCCGGCGCGGGCGGCGATGTCGAGCCCGTTCTGCACCGTGACGGTGTTGAACTTGGGGTTCACGATGCGGCCGAAGCCCACCGCGATGGCCCCGACGGTGGGCGCCGGCAGCCGCCCCCTGCGCGCGGCGAACCCGCCCGGCAGCGCGCTCCCCACCCGCGGCGGCGGGAGGGTGGCCACGAAGTCCGCGAGCCGCCTCGCCTGCGTGGCCGCCTCCCGCGCCGCGCGCTCGTGGAACCCGCGCGCGCTGCGGAGCGCCGTGAGCAGCGTCTCGCGCTCCTCGCGGCGCGCCTCCGCCTGCGTGCGCCGCTCCACCGCCTCGCCGGCGAGCGCGTCGAGCC
>NZ_JALCZB010000106.1:0-14146 GCF_022690745.1 Anaeromyxobacter sp. SG64
GCCGCCGCCCGGCCCGCTCGCGGGGGCGACGCGCGGGTCCGCTCCGGCCTCGACGTGCTCGCGCGCAGCCGGTTCCGGCAGCTCCGGGGCCGGCGCGTCGGGCTCGTGTGCAACCCCACCGCGGTCACGGCCGAGCTCGTCCACGCCGCGGACCTCCTCCACGGCGCGCCGGGCGTCGAGCTCGCCGCCCTGTTCGGGCCCGAGCACGGCGTCCGCGGCGACGCGCAGTACATGGCGGCCGTGGGCGGCGAGCGCGACGCGCGCACGGGGGTGGCGGTCCACTCGCTCTACGGCGAGACGACGAGCTCGCTCAAGCCCTCGCCGGAGGCGCTCGAGGGGCTCGACGCGCTCGTGTTCGACATCCAGGACGTGGGCGCCCGCTACTACACGTACCAGGCGACGATGATGCTCTGCATGGAGGCGGCGGCCGATGCGCGCGTGCCGTTCGTCGTCCTCGACCGCCCCAACCCGATCGGCGGCGTCCTCGTCGAGGGGCCGCGGCTCGCCCCGGGCTTCGAGAGCTTCTGCGGCCTGCACGATCTCGCGCCGCGCCACGGGATGACGGTCGGCGAGCTGGCGCTCCTGTTCCGCGCCGAGCGGAAGCTCGACCTCGATCTCGAGATCGTCGCCTGCGAGGGCTGGCGGCGCGGCGTGGGGTTCCGCGAGACCGGACTGCCGTGGGTGTTCCCGTCGCCGAACATGCCGACGCCGGAGACCGCGCTCGTCTACCCCGGGATGTGCCTCCTCGAGGGCACGAACCTCTCCGAGGCGCGCGGCACCACCCGCCCGTTCGAGCTGTTCGGCGCGCCGTGGCTCGACGCGCACCGGCTCGCCGAGGACCTCGCGCGCGAGCGCCTCCCCGGCGTCCGCTTCAGGCCGGCGAGCTTCGTCCCGACCTGGGACAAGCACGCGGGGGTCCGCTGCCACGGCGTCGAGCTGTTCGTGACCGACGCCGCGCGCTTCCAGGCGTTCCGGGCCGGGCTCGCCTGCGTGCTCCACGCGCGGGCGCAGGACCCGGCGCGGTTCGCCTGGCGCACCGAGCCCTACGAGTTCGTCGCCGACGTGCCCGCGTTCGACCTGCTCTGCGGGTCCGCGCGCGAGCGCGAGGGGCTCGAGGCCGGCGCCACCGTCGCGGAGCTCGCGCGCGCGTACGCCCCCGAGGAGCGGGCGTTCGCGCGCCGCCGCGCGGCCTACCTCCGCTACGCGGGCTGAGGTAGGCTCCGCTGCCGGGACGGAGGGACGGGCGAGGAGGGTGACTTGAGGATCGGGCTCGCGAGCGACACGCACGGAAACCTCGACGCGCTCCTCCGCGCCTTCGAGCGCTTCGAGCGCGCCGACGCCGATCAGGTGTTCTTCCTCGGCGGGCGCCACTCCGACGTGGACGGCGTCCTCGCCCGGCGCCGCCGCGGGACGCCCGACCCGCTCGCCGCGCGCATCGTGCGCGTCGCGAGCCGCGCCTGCCCGGAGGCGGCGAGCGGCGAGGCGCCCACGACGCACGTCGACCTCGTCGAGGGCCGCATCTGCTGCCTCGTGCACGACAAGGCGGACCTCTCCCGCGACGACATCGCGAACGCCTCGATGTTCTTCCACGGGAACAGCGCGCGCGCCGCGATCGTGCAGATCGGCCCGCGCTGCTTCGTGACCCCGGGGCACCTGCGCGGCGAGGCCCCCGCGGACGCGCCTCCCACGTTCGGCCTGGTCGAGCTCAGCGATCGCGAGGTCGTCCTCACGGTCTACTCGGCGGACGGCGCGGAGCTGCGCACGGAGCGCTGCGCCCCGGCGGCGCAGGGCCGGATGTCGGTGAAGTGATGGCGCGGCGGCCGCCGGGCGGGGCGCGGGCGCGCGCGGGCGAGGGCAGGGCGGTCGCGATCCTCGGCGGCTCGTTCAACCCGCCCCACGTCGCGCACCTCATGGCCGCCTACTGGGCGCTCGCGACGCAGGACGTCTCGGAGGTCTGGCTCCTCCCCGCGTTCCGCCACCCCTTCGGCAAGGCGCTCGCGCCGTTCGAGGACCGCGTCCGCATGTGCGAGCTCGCCGCGCGCGCGATCCGCGGCGTGGGCGTGTGCACCGCCGAGGCCGAGCTCGCGGCCGATCCCCTCGTCGGGAAGACCGCGCGCACGCTCGAGCACCTCCAGGCGAAGCACCCCGACCACCGCTTCACGCTGGTCGTCGGCGCGGACATCCTGCCGGACACGGACAAGTGGTACCGCTGGGACCGCGTCCAGGAGCTCGCCCGCGTCGTGGTCGTCGGGCGCGAGGGCTACCCGCCGGTCGCAGGCGCGCCGACGCTGCCGGCCATCTCGTCCACGCTCGTCCGCGAGCGGATCGCGCGCGGCGAGGACGTGTCCGGCCTCGTGGCGAGGAGCGTGCGGGAGTACGTCGAGCGGACCGGATTGTACCGTTGAGGGCGCGGGGGACGACGGCTTCACCTCGTCCGCGATCCCGCGCTCCGATGGACACCGGGCGGCCCCGGCAGCGGCACGAGGGGCCGCGTCGCCCGCCCGGCGTGCGTGGCGAGGGGCTCCCTCCGCTCATGCACGTGCTCGTGGCGCCCGCTCGCCCTCATCCGGCCTGGGCCGGGGGCGGGTCGACGGGAGGCGGTCGCGTCGAGGTCGGCGTGGCGCCCCGCCACGGCAGGGCGGGGACGCGCGCCTCGCCCGATCGGCTGCGGGATCCCGGCTCCTCGCGCAGGAGCTGCAGCGCGCGGAGGCGAAGGTGTCCGCCGACGCGGGACAGGAGCGGCTCCAGCTGCGGCCGCGGATCGCACGCGAGGCGCCACAGGAGCGCGGCGAGCTCCTCGCCGCTCAGGTGATCGCGCTCTCGCGACCACCACTCGGCGATCTGCATCATCGGGCAGCGCGCGAGGCTGGCCTCGACGTCCTGCGTCCGGCCCTCGAGGAGGTGCTCGACCGCCTCCGCGAGGGCGCAGGGCACGGTGCATCCCACGAGCAGGCGCACGCGCAGCGCGTCCTCTCGGTCTCCCGCGTGCTTTCGGTGGTCGATCCGCTCGAGGACGTGCTCCACGTCCTCCCGGCGGAGGAGCACGCCGGTGGCGAGGGCGAGGTCCGCCGGATCCACCTCCCAGATGCGGCGCGACGCATTCGGGCGCGGGGACCGACCCCCTTGCCCGGCGGACCCGGCCGTGGCGGCGCCCTCCCGCTGCGCCTCGCGGAGCAGGGCGCGGGCGGGAGAGCTCGAGCGGCCCTCACCGATAATGAGATTCATTCTCATGATGGTGACGATACGCCCGGCGCAGACGGGAGTCAATCGTCGCCCCCCCGAGGCGGCGGCCCATCGATTCGATCGCGACGGCGGCTCACGCTGGCTGGCCGCGCCGGTCAGACTCCTCCGCTGCTCGGTCGTCGTGACCCCGGCTCGCGGCGCCATCGCACGGCTCGTGACGCGACCCGATCGACGGCTCCGCGCTCGCGCGCCAGGGCCGCGAGCCACCCCGCCGCCGCTCCACCGGCGACGAGAGGACGCCTCCGACCTCGAGGCCCGGCGCGCCCGGAGGCGGGGCGGTGTTCACGCCTGGAGTGTTGCGGCGGGCCGGCGCGCGGTCAAACTCCGTCCATGCCCGAGTCCCTCCGCACGCGCCTGCAGCGGTACGGCTTCAACCTTTTCCCCGCCTACCGCGGGACGGGCGCGCGGGTGGCGTTCATCGCGCACGACTGGCGGGAGGTGCGGGTGGAGCTCCCGCTCTCGCGCCGGACGCGCAACTACGTGGGGACGATCTTCGGGGGGTCGATGTACGGGGCGGTCGACCCCGTCTACATGCTGATGCTCATCCGCTGCCTGGGCGCGGGCCACGTCGTCTGGGACAAGGCGGCCACGATCCGCTTCCTCCGGCCGGGACGGTCGACGCTGCGCGCGACGTTCAGGCTGCCGGTCGAGGAGACCGACGCGATCCGGGGCGCGCTCGAGACGGAGCGCTCGGTGGACCGGGTCTACAGGGTCGAGCTCGTGGACGGGCAGGGGACCGTCTGCGCGGAGGTGGAGAAGACCGTCTACGTGCGGCGGCGCGCGGGCGGCGGCGGAGGCGGGGCCGGGGCGCTGACGGTCAGCGGCGCGGCGCGCGCGAGATCCTGAGCGCGCCGCTGCCGGCGTCCACGAGCGCGACGTCGCCCGGCGCGAGCTCGCCGGCGAGGATCTTCTCGGCGAGCGGCGCCTCGACGTGCCGCTGGATGGCGCCGCGCATCGGGCGCGCGCCGAGCGCGGCGTCGAAGCCGCCGTTCTCGACGAGGAACGCGATCGCCTCGTCGGTCGCCGCGAAGCGGATCTTCCGCTCCGCCTCGAGCCGGCGGGAGGAGTCGGCGAGCAGGAGCCGCGCGACCTCGGCCACGTCGGCGCGCGAGAGCGCCGAGAACGAGACGCGCTCGTCGAGCCGGTTCCAGAGCTCCGCCGGCACGGCGCCGCGGGCGGCCTGGAGGACGCGGTCCTCGCGGGGGAGGACGCGCTCGGCGGCGCCGAACCCCATCGCGCCGGTGGAGGTGCGCGTCGCCTCCTCGGCGCCGAGGTTCGAGGTGAGGATGACGACGGTGTTCGAGAAGTCGACCTGGCGGCCGCGGCCGTCGGTGAGCCGCCCCTCCTCGAGGATCTGCAGGAGCAGCATCTGCACGTCGCGGTGCGCCTTCTCGATCTCGTCGAGCACGACGACCGAGGCCGGCCTGCGGCGGACGGCGTCGGTGAGCTGGCCGCCCTCGCCGTAACCGACGTACCCGGGCGCGGCGCCGACGAGGCGGGCGACCCCGGTGGTCTCGGCGCACTCGCTCATGTCGAGCTGGACGAGCGCGTCGCGCGCCCCGTAGAGCGCGTCGGCGAGGGCGCGGGCGAGCTCGGTCTTCCCGACGCCGGTCGGTCCGAGGAAGAGGAACGAGCCCATGGGCCGGCGGGTCGCGAAGCCCGCGAAGTTCCGCTTCAGCACCGCCGCGACGCGAGCGATGGCGGCTGCGTGGCCGACCACCCGCGCGCGGAGGGCCGCCTCGAGCCCGAGGATCCGCTCGCGGTCGGAGGCGAGCAGCCGCGACTCGGGGATGCCCGCCATCTTCGCGACGGTGCGGGCGACGTCCGCGGCGTCCACCTCGGCCGCGCCTGCGCGCGAGGCGCGGGAGCCGGCGAGGTCGAGCGCGGCGACCGCCTTGTCGGGCAGGAAGCGATCCGTGACGTAGCGCGCCGAGAGCGAGGCGGCCGCCTCGAGCGCGCCCTCCGCGAAGCGCACGCGGTGGTGCTTCTCGTAGCGCGGCGCGAGCCCGCGCAGGATCGTGACCGTGTCGGCGATGGACGGCTCGCGCACGAGCACCGGCGTGAAGCGGCGCTCGAGCGCGGGGTCCTTCTCGATGTGCTGGCGGTACTCGTCGTGGGTGGTGGCCCCGATGCAGGGGAACTCGCCGCGCCCGAGCGCCGCCTTGAGCTCGTTCGCCGCGTCCTGCGGCCCCTCGCCCGTCGCGCCCGCGCCCATGAGCGTGTGGATCTCGTCGATGAAGACGACCACCCGGCCCGCCGCGCGGCGCACCTCCTCCTGGATCCCGAGGAGCTTCTCCGAGAACGCGCCGCGGAGCTGCGTCCCGGCCACCACGCTCGCCATGTCGATCTCGACGACCACGCGGTCGCGCGCGCTCGCGAGCAGCCGCTGCGCGATCCCCTCGACGATGGCCGTCTTGCCGACGCCGGGCTCGCCGACGAGGAGCGGGTTGTTCGTGCGGCGCTTGCCGAGGACGTCGATCGCCTCCTCGACCTCCTGCTCGCGGCCGACGAGCGGATCGAGCCGCCCCGAGGCGGCGAGCTCGGTCAGGTTCCGCCCGAGCTGCGCGAGCCAGGGGAACTCCTTGGGGTCGAGGGCGTGGGGGGAGCGGCGGGCGCGGGGAGCGGAGGGGGCACGGCTCGAGGTCGAGGTCTGGATCGAGGTCGAGGTCGGGGTCGAGGTCGAGGTCGGGGCGGGGGTCGAGGCGGACGTCGGGGTCGCGTTCCCGAGGGCCTGCTCGAGGTCGGCCTCGAGCTCGCCGTCTCGTCTCGGATCCGCCGTCCGGCCGCGCGCCTCGCTCCGCCGCGGCGGGACGACCGGCTGCGCCGGGCGCACCTGCACCGGCTGCAGCTCGCGGAGCCGGCGGGGCATGCGCGCAGTGAAGTAGGAGAGGGCGACGTTCCGCAGGGTCGAGAGCTGGAGCCCGCACGCGCCGAGGAGCTGGTGGGCGGCGCTCGCGCGGACCCGGCCCATGGCGATGAGGAGGTGCAGGCAGTCGACCTCCTCCGCGCCGACCGACTCCGCGACCTCGCGCGACCGCTCGCGCAGGTCGCGCAGGACGCCCTCCGCCTCCTTGGGCTTCCCGGTCATCGCCGCGAGGATCCGGTCCTCGTCGATGCCGCGCTCCTTGAGGAGGATCTCCGCCCGGTTCGGGACGGTGAAGAAGGCGAGGAGCTGGTGAGCGCTGGTGAGCTTCTGGTTGACGCTCGCCGCGATGTCCGCGGCCTCGGCGACGACCTGCGCCAGCTCCATCGACTCGATGACCGGGGGCATTCGAGGGGACGATGCGATATCGTCCGGAAGGGGTCAATTTTCCCGCCGATCCGCTATGTTTCACCGGCATGCGCCGCCTCCTCGCCACCGCCGTCCTGCTCCTCGCCGCCTGCCGCACCGCGGCCCCGCCCGCGCTCGTCACCGAGCGCCAGCCCCCGCTCGTCGCGATCCCCCCGTCGCCCAAGGTCCCCGAGCCGCGCATCGCGCTCGTCCTCGGCGGAGGCGCCGCGCGCGGCTTCGCCCACATCGGCGTGATCCGCGTCCTCGAGCAGGAGCGCATCCCGGTGGACCTCGTCGTCGGGACGAGCGTCGGGAGCCTCATCGGCGCGCTCTACGCGAGCCACAAGGACAGCTTCGAGCTCGAGTGGACCGCGTTCAGGCTGGAGCGGGACGACCTCTTCGACTTCGGCCTCGTGAACGCCGTCGTCGGGATGGGCTACGCGAAGGGCGAGAAGCTCGAGCGGTTCGTCCGCGAGAGCGTGAAGCAGCGGGACATCGAGCAGCTCCGCGTCCCCTTCGCGGCCGTGGCCGCCGACCTGAACTGGGGCCAGACCGTGGTGCTCGACAAGGGCTCCGTGGCGCGCGCGGTGCGGGCGTCCTCGGCCATCCCCGGCGTGTTCGAGCCGGTGGAGCACCAGGGCAAGCTCCTCGTGGACGGCGGCGTCGTGGACAACATCCCCATCGACGTGGCGAAGGCGAAGGGAGCGGACCTCGTCATCGCGGTGGACATCGGGGCCGACGTCGGGAACACGAACATCAAGAACGTCGTGGACGTCATCCTCCAGGCGTCCGACATCATGTTCGCCGTGAACGTCGGGTTCCGGCGGCAGGGCGCGGACGTGCTCGTCCAGCCGAAGGTGGGCGGCGTGGGCATGCTCGACTTCACGAAGAAGAAGGACTGCATGCTCGCCGGCATCCAGGCCGGGCGCGAGGCGGTGCCGCGCATCCGCGCCGCGATCGACGCCTGGAAGGCGCGCAAGGCGCTCGAGGCGCGGCCGCGCGGCTGACCCCAGGGCGAGTGACGGCGTCCCGAGCGCCGGAGCGGGCGCGCTCGCGCGAGGGGGACGCGGCGCGGCGCTGGATCGCGCGCCGCGGCGCGGGTTAAGTACCGGCCCCATGCCCGCGCCCATGCGCTTCGACGCCCGCTACTACCGCCGGTTCTACGGCGGGCCAGGAAAGACCCACTCCGCGAGCGAGATCGCGCGCCTGGCGGCGGGCGTGGACGGCCTCGCCGCGTGGCTCGGCGTGGAGCTCCGCTCCGTGCTCGACGTGGGCGCCGGGACGGGGCTGTGGCGCAGCTGGTTCCGCCGCCACCGGCCCGAGGTGAGGTACCGGTCCATCGAGGTCTCGCCGTACGCCTGCGAGCGCTACGGCCACGAGCTGCGCGACATCTCCCGCTGGCGCGCCCGGGAGCGGTTCGACCTCGTCGTGTGCCACAGCGTGCTGCAGTACCTCGACGACGCCGCGGCCGAGCGCGCGCTCGACAACATCGGCCGCATGTCCCGCGGGCTGCTCTACCTCGAGGCCGTCACGCGGAGCGACCTCCCGATCCTGGACCTCGAGAAGTCGGACACGCAGATCCACGTGCGGAGCGGGGCCTGGTACCGCAGCCGGCTCGGGCGCCACTTCTTCCAGGTCGGCGCGGGGCTGTGGGGCTCGCGGAGGAGCCCCATCCAGCTGTTCGACCTCGAGGGGCCGGGCGCGCTCGAGAGCCGCCGGTAGACTCCGGCCTAATCCAGCCCGCGCGCCCACAGCTCGTCCTCGTCGAGGCCGAGGAAGTGCCCGACCTCGTGGACGAGCGTCACGCCGATCTCCTCGATGAGCTCGTCGCGGCTGCGCGCGAACCGCTCGAGGTTCTTCTGGAAGAGCACGATGGCCGAGGGCAGGTGGCTCCAGGGATCCATCGAGACCTTCTGGCCGTAGGGCGCGCCGCGGAAGAGGCCGAGGATGGCGGGCGAGAGGGGCGGGTCGGAGGCGCGGAGGTCGTCGTCGGCGGGGAGGTCCTCGACCGTGATCGCGACGTTCGAGAGGTAGCGCCGGACCTGCTCCGGGATCGAGGCGAGCGCGGCCTCGACCGCCTCGTCGAACGCGCGCGGCGAGAGCGCGATCGGCTCGGGGAAGCCCTCCGGGTCGAGCCTCCGCGCGCGGGCGAACCGGCGCCGCGCCTCGTCGGGCGCGCCCTGCCGCTCGGCGACGAGGCCGAGGTGGTGCTGCGTCCAGGGCTCGTCCGGATCGAGGGCCTCTGCGCGGAGGAGCGCGGCGCGCGCCTCGTCGAACCGGCAGAGCTCGTACAGCGCGAACCCCTGCTCGACCTTCACCTCGATCGCGTCGGGGAGCGCCGCCTCCGCCTCGGCCAGCTTCTCGAGCGCCGCGCGCGACTCGCCGAGCTGACTCAGCCCCGCGCCCTCGAGCCAGGCGAACTCGCCCACCAGCGCGGCCTCGCCCGCCTTCCGCGCGAGCCGCGCTCCCCGCCGGGCGAGCTCGAGGCCGCGCTCGACGCGGTCGCGGTCGCCGTCGTCCTCGCCGCCGCCGTTCACGTGGAAGTCGGCCGCGCCGAGGAGCAGGTCGAGGTCGTCCTTGCCCACCGCGAGCGCCGCCTCGTACGCCTCGCGGGCGTCCTCCGCGCGCCCGAGCTCCGCGAGGGCGGCGGCGCGGTACTGCAGCGCGGCGACCGACCGCGGCGACGCGCGTAGCGCCTCCTCGGCGCGCGCGAGGGCGTCCTCGAAGCGGCCGTCCTCGAAGGCGTCGCCGGCGGCCTCGACGAGCGCCTCCCCGGGATCCGGGCGGGCAGGGGACATGTCAGCGCTCCTCTCGGCGGTGGCTCACGGCGCGGCAGTAACGGCCGGGCGGCCGCCTGTCAAACCGGGATCCCCCGCGTGGGGATGGCGCGTGTTCACCCGGAGAGCGGTCGACGACGGGGCCCGGGAGCCCGCTTGACCGAGGTCCGCTCACGGTTATCTTAGCGGCCGCCCGGGGCGACTGCCAGCGCGCAGACCGGGTGAATTCAGCGAAACCACACGGATTTTCGACAAAGGAGCCTTCGCCCATGCCGGCCAAGGAGATCGCATTCCACCAGGGGGCCCGCGAGGCCATCCTCCGCGGCGTCCAGACGCTCGCCGAGGCGGTCGCGGTGACGCTCGGCCCGAAGGGCCGCAACGTCGTCATCGAGAAGAGCTTCGGCTCTCCGACCATCACCAAGGACGGCGTCACCGTCGCGAAGGAGATCGAGGTCGAGCCCAAGTTCGAGAACATGGGCGCGCAGATGGTCCGCGAGGTCGCGTCCCAGACCTCGGACAAGGCGGGCGACGGCACCACCACCGCGACCGTGCTCGCGCGCGCGATCTACGAGGAGGGCCTGAAGCTCGTCGCCGCCGGCCACAACCCCATGGATCTGAAGCGCGGCATCGACCGCGCCGTCGAGGTCATCGTCGCCGAGCTCAAGAAGCTCTCGAAGCCCACGCAGGGCAAGAAGGACATCGCCCAGGTCGGCACCATCTCGGCGAACGGGGACGAGACGATCGGCAACATCATCGCGGAGGCGATGGAGAAGGTGGGCAAGGAGGGCGTCATCACCGTCGAGGAGGCGAAGGGCCTCGAGACGACGCTCGAGGTGGTCGAGGGCATGCAGTTCGACCGCGGCTACGCCTCGCCCTACTTCGTCACGAACCCGGATCGCATGGAGGCCGTGCTCGAGGACCCGTACATCCTCATCACCGAGAAGAAGATCTCGGCGATGGCGGACCTCATCCCCGTGCTGGAGCAGGTCGCCCGCTCCGGCAAGCCGCTCCTCATCGTCGCCGAGGACGTCGAGGGCGAGGCGCTCGCGACGCTCGTCGTGAACAAGCTGCGCGGCACGCTGCACGTGGCCGCGGTGAAGGCGCCCGGCTTCGGCGATCGCCGCAAGGAGATGCTGAAGGACATCGCGACGCTCACCGGGGGCAACGTCGTGGCCGAGGAGCTCGGCATCAAGCTCGAGCAGCTCGGGCTCAAGGACCTCGGGCGGGCGAAGCGCATCACGATCGACAAGGACAACACCACGATCGTGGACGGCGAGGGGAAGCGCGCGGACATCGAGGCGCGCATCAAGCAGATCCGCGCGCAGATCGAGGAGACCACCTCCGACTACGACCGCGAGAAGCTCCAGGAGCGGCTCGCGAAGCTCGTCGGTGGCGTGGCGGTGATCAACGTCGGCGCGGCGACCGAGACGGAGATGAAGGAGAAGAAGGCCCGCGTCGAGGACGCGCTGCACGCGACCCGCGCGGCCGTCGAGGAGGGCATCGTCCCCGGCGGCGGCGTCGCGTACCTCCGCTCGCTCCAGGCGCTGAAGAAGCTCAGCGTTCCCGAGGGCGATCAGCGCTTCGGCGTGGCCATCGTCCAGAAGGCGCTCGAGTACCCGGCCCGCCGCATCGCCGAGAACGCCGGCTGGGACGGCGCCGTGGTGGTCGCGAAGATCAACGACGGCAAGGGCGCCCACGGCTTCAACGCGGCTACCGAGGTGTTCGAGGACCTCGTGAAGGCGGGCGTCATCGACCCGACCAAGGTCTCCCGCACCGCCCTCCAGAACGCCTCGTCGGTCGCGAGCCTGCTCCTCACGACCGAGGCGATGGTGGCCGAGAAGCCCAAGAAGAAGTCCGCGGCCGCGCCCGGGGGCGGGATGGGTGGGATGGAGGACATGGATTATTAAAGCTGCCGCAACCTCGCGGATTCGCTCGGGTGACGCGCGGCGCATTGACGGTCCGTCACGGACCAGGTATGTACCGCGAATACGGGACGCGGCGTCGGGAGAGAGGCCGCGCCCCGGATGACGAGGGCAACCGTTACTACGCGCTCTGCCGGGCGGAAACTGGGTGTCGTCGTCAGCGGGGCCGAGGGCGAGAGCTCTCGGCCCCGTGTGTTTCTCGGGAGGGGTGCTACGCCCGCTCGCGCTCGCCCGCGGGGACGGGCGGCAGGTCCTTCGAGGCGATGTACACGACGTTCCGGTTCGAGCGCTTCCCGCGGTACATCGCGCGGTCGGCGAGGTCGAGCAGCTCGGCCTTCGCGGACGCGTGCTCCGGGAAGCTCGCGAGGCCGATCGAGGCCGTGACGCGGACGCGCTGCCCCTCGTGGGAGAGGAAGCGGTGGTCCTCGATCGCGCGGCGGATGCGCTCGGCGACCTTGAGCGCGCCGCCCGAGTCGATGCCGGCGAGGATGACGACGTACTCGTCGCCGCCGTAGCGGACGACGACGTCCTCCTCGCGCACGCACGCGCGCAGGACGCGCCCGACCTCGACGAGCAGGCGCGAGCCGGAGAGATGCCCGTGCTGGTCGTTCACGGCCTTGAAGTGGTCGAGGTCCATGAACAGGACCGAGAAGGCCCGCCCGCCGCCGAGCTCGCGCTGGAGCGCCACCTCGAGGTAGCGCGTGTTGTAGAGGTGGGTGAGGTCGTCGAGGTACGCGAGGTGCTCGACCTTGCGCAGGCGGCCGAGGTTCGTGAGCGCGAGGCCGAGGTGGCGCGCGAGGAACGCGGCGCCCTCGGCGCACTCCTCCGAGAGCGGCCCCGTGACGAGCACCGCCGCGGCGCCGAGCACCTCGCCCTCGTCGGCGACGGGGACGCAGACCACGCGGTCGTGCCCGTCCGGCCCGACGCCCTCGGGCGCGCGCACCTCGACCGCGTGCTCGCGCCCGATCCGGGCGAGCGCGGGCCGCGCCGCCTCGAGCACCGCCTCCGCCTCGCGCCGCTCGAGCCCGTGCGCGCCGGCGAGGCTCCAGCCGCCCGCCGCGGGCTCGAGGAGCGCGCAGGCGGGCGTCACGCACTGCGCGGAGAGCGCGGCGAGCGCCATCGGGACGAGCCGGTCGCGGTCGAGCGTGCCCGCGATGCGCTGCCCCGTCTCGAAGAGCCGCAGGTGCTCGCGGAGCGAGCGGTTCTCGGCGAGGACCTCGCGCATGGACAGGCAGCGCTGCACCGCGACCTGGAGCTGCTCGGGCGTCACCGGCTTCACGAGGTAGTCGCTCGCGCCGGCGCGCATCGCGCGGACGGCGGGGTCGACCTTGTCGAGGGCGGTGATGACGATGACGCCGATGCCCGGGTCGAGCTGCTTCGCGGCGTCGAGGAGCTCGAGGCCGTCCTGGGGGCCGGGGAGGATGACGTCGGTGAGGAGGACGTCGAAGCGACGCCGCGCGAGCTGGGCGAGCGCGGTGTCCGCGCCGTCCGCGATCTCGACGTCGTAGCCCGCCGCGCGGAGGTAGTCCGCGTACACGGTGCGCGCGAACCGCTCGTCGTCGACGAGGAGGACGGCGTGTCCCATGGCCCTTCATCGTATCATGAGGCCCGTGCGCTCCCTCGCGTCCGATCGCAAGGCGCTGCTCTTCTCGGCGGGCGGCGTGCGGCTCGCGCTCCGGCTCGCGCACGTGCGCGAGATCCTCGCGGTCCCGCCGGACGCGGGAGAGGTGAGCGTCCGCGGCGAGCCCGTCCCGACCGCGTACGTCTCGACCGTACTCGGGCTCCCCGCGGGCGGCTCGGGCTTCGCCCTCGTGACCGAGGGGCCGGCGCGCGTCGCGCTGCGCGTCGAGGCGCTGCACGGGATCGTCGACCTCGCCGAGGCGGAGGTCTTCCAGCTCCCGGCGCACACGCCGCTCCCCCAGCCGTCGCCGTTCGCCGGCGCCATCGTGGCGCGCGGCGAGCTCGCCCTCGAGCTCGCCGTCTCGACGCTGGGCTTCGCGCCGCTCGAGCCCGCGGAGGAGCTCCCGCCGCCGCCCGAGGGAGGCCTCTCCGCCGGGACGGAGCGGGAGCTCCGCTTCGCCCGCGGCGGCCGCACCTACGCGGTGCCGCTGTCGATGCTCGTCCAGATCCTCGAGGCGCCGCGCGTCGCGAAGGTCCCGCTCACGCCGCCGTCGCACCGCGGCCTCCTCCACCACGCGCGGGCGCTCCACCCGGTGGTGGACGTGGGCGTCCTCTACGGCGAGCCGCCGTCGGCGGAGGGGCGGACCGTGCTGCTCGTGGACGCCGGGGGCGCCGGTGTGGGCGTCGTCGCCGACCGCGTCGTGGGCGTCGCCGAGGGCGGCGAGGACGTCACGCGGCCGCCCTGGGACGCGGTGTTCGGCATGTAGCCGCGCGGGGCCTCGCGGCGCCGGTGTGCGCACCCGCGGATCGTCGCCAGGAGCCCGTAAAGCCTCGCGAATGTTGACATTCGTACGATCGCGGCGTTACTGGTTACGGTCTTTTCCCCCCTCCGCTCCCCGGGATCGCCGATGCCCAAGAACCTGCTCCTCGCGGACGACTCCATCACGATCCAGAAGGTCGTGGGCATCACCTTCGCGAACGAGGACTACCAGGTCGTCGCCGTGGGCAACGGGGAGGACGCGATCGCGCGTGCCCGCGAGCTCCGCCCGGACGTCATCCTCGCGGACGTCGTCATGCCGAAGCGGAACGGCTACGAGGTGTGCGAGGCGGTGAAGGCCGACCCGGCGCTCGCGCACATCCCCGTGGTGCTGCTCGCCGGCACGTTCGAGGCGTTCGACGAGGCGCGCGCCCGCAGCGCTCGCGCCGACGGACACGTCGCGAAGCCGTTCGAGAGCCAGGCGCTCATCAACAAGGTCCGGGAGCTCGTGGAGGGCAAGGCCGCGACCGCTCATCCCCGCCGCCGCGCCGCGCCC
>NZ_JALCZB010000107.1:0-13947 GCF_022690745.1 Anaeromyxobacter sp. SG64
GGGCGCGTGGCGCTCGTCGGCGCCGTCGAGGAAGGGCGCGCGCACCTCGCCTTCGCGCGCCCCCGAGGCGAGGGCCCGCACCTCGGGGAGCTCGTCCGGGCCGCGGCGGCCGCGCTCTCCGGCAAGGGCGGGGGCGCCCCGGACCTCGCGCAGGGGAGCGGGCCGGATGGGTCTCGGCTCGAGGCGGCGCTCGCCGAGGCCGAGGCTGCGCTCGGCGCCGCCCGCTCGGGCTGATCACTCCTCGCCGCGGTCTGCGCGAGGAGGCAACGGCGAGAGCGACACGAGCGTCGCGCCCCAGCCCCCCGCGCCCTCGTCGGCCGCGCGAAAGGCCGCGACCGCCGGGTGCCGCGCCAGGATGGCGTCGACCGAGCGGCGGAGGGCGCCGGTTCCCTTTCCGTGAACGATGCGGAGCTCGAGCAGCCCGGCCGCGCGGCACGCCTCGAGCCATTCGGGGACGAGCGCGCCGACCTCGGAAGGCCGGAACGTGTGCAGATCGAGCGTCCCCTCGAGGGGGATCGGGACCGGATCGTCGAAGGGCGGATCGCCGGGCGGTCCGCCGCCGTCGGGCGTGGGCGGCATGGGGATCCCGGCGATGATAGCCTCTGCGCATGCTCGCCGCCCGCGCCGCCGCCCTCGCGCTCGCCGCCGCCGTCGCGGCGCCGCTCCCCGCTCGCGCCGCACCTCACGCGCTCCACTACGATCTCGCCCTCGACGTTCCGCTCACGGCCGGAGCGAGCGTCGTCTGGTTCGGGACGGAGCTCGCGAAGTCGCACCTCGCGCCCACCACCTGCCGCTGGTGCGATCCGCCCGCCTTCGACCGCGAGGCGCGGCAGCTGCTCGTCTGGGGCTACGGCAACCAGGCCCGCACCGCCTCGGACGTGCTCGCGTTCGGGGTGGTGCCCGCGGCGGCGCTCGCGCAGTTCGCGCTCGTGGCGGACTCCCGGCGCGACGCGCTCCTCGACGCGCTGTTCGTGGTGGAGGCGGTGGCGCTCGCGGCGGACGTGAACCAGATCGTGAAGCTGTCGGTGGGGCGCGAGCGGCCCTTCGTGCGCTACGGGAACTACCCCGAGCCCGTGCGGAAGCCCGATCCCGACGACCAGCTGTCGTTCTACTCCGGCCACAGCTCGCTCGCGTTCTCCTTCGCCGCCGCGGCGGGGACGGTGTCGAGCCTGCGCGGCTACCGGAGCGCGCCGTGGGTGTGGGGCGTGGGGATGGCCCTCGCGAGCGGCGTCGCCTACTTCCGGGTCGCCGCGGACAAGCACTACCTGTCCGACGTCGTCACGGGCGCCGCCGTCGGCACCGCCATCGGCATCGCCGCCCCGCGCCTCCTGCACCCGCGCGAGCGCGACGCGGAGGTCGGCACGCCCGAGCGCGTCACCCTCGTGCCGCTCCCGCTCGGCGTGCGCGTGGCGTTCTGATCGCGTCCCGTCAGCAGGCAGCCGCTGCGCCGGCGAGGAGCCTCGCGATCGCGGCGCGGAGCGCCTCGAGCTCGAACGGCTTCTCGAGGCAGTCGGCGCCCGACGCGTCGAGGAAGACGCGCGCGGAGGCGGTGAACGCGCCGCCGGTGAGGAAGAGCATGCGCCGGGCGTGCGGATCGCCCGCCGCGACGAGGGCGCGGTGCAGGTCCATCCCGCTCATCTCGGGCATGAGGAGGTCGCAGAGGATCGCGTCGAAGCGCTCGCCGCGCTCGAGCTGCGCGAGGGCCTGCCGCGCGGCCCCTGCCACGACCACCTCGTGATCGGGCTGCAGCGTGCGCTGGAGCACCGTCGCGACGAGCGGCTCGTCGTCCACGACCAGGATCCGCGCGCGCGGGCGGACCCCCGGCGCCGTCCCCGGCGTCCCGGACGCCGCCGCAGCAGCAGCAGGCGCGGGCGAGCTCGGGAGGACGACGCGGAAGATCGCGCCGGCGCCGGGCGTGCTCTCCACCTCGAGCGCGCCGCCGAGCCCGGTCACGATCCCGTGACAGATGGAGAGGCCGAGCCCGGTACCCACGCCCGGCGGCTTCGTCGTGAAGAACGGGTCGAACACGCGCGGGAGGTGCTCCGCGGCGATCCCGCAGCCCGTGTCGCGCACCTCCACGGCCACCCGGCCATCGGGGCGTGTCCGGGTGACGACGCGGATCTCGTTCCGCTCCGGCGCGCCCTCCGCGATGGCCTGCGCCGCGTTGACGAGAAGGTTCAGGAACACCTGCCCGAGCCGGGCGGCGTTGCCGTGGACGGGCGGCACGGGCGCGAGGTCGCGGGTGAGCCGCGCGCGCCGCCGGATCTCCGCTCGCGCCATGTTGATGCACGACTCGATCACCGGCGCGAGATCCACCGGGCCGGAGCGGTCGTTCTCGCCGCGCGAGAAGGTGCGCAGATCGCGGACGATGACGCGCATGCGCTGCGCGCCGTCGCGCGCCTCGCTCACCGCGTCCTGGAGCTGGCGCGCGAGCTCCGCGTCGGACGGCGAGGGCGGCGCACCGGTGAGGAGACGACCGACGCGCTCCAGCCGGTCCGAGAGGAAGGCCAGGTTCGCGCTCACGTAGGCGAGCGGGTTGTTGAGCTCGTGCGCGACGCCCGCCGCGAGCGTCCCCACCGACGCGAGGCGATCCGCGAGCGCGAGCCGGGTGTGGAGCAGGCGGGTCTCGGTGACGTCGCGCAGGGCCACGAGCGCGCGTCCGGGGAGGATCCCCGGCGTGACGGTGACCTCGACCTGCCGGCGGCGCCCGCCGGCCTCGAGCTCCGCCTCGCCGCGGTCGCCGCCGCCCGCGAGGAGCGCGCGCCAGCCCGACCCACCGGCCCGGGACGCCGTGGGCGTCGCGACCTCGTCGAGCGGCCGCCCGACGAGCGACGCGCGGGTCCCGCCGAGCAGGGCGCAGCTCGCGGCGTTCGCGCCCACGATCGCCCCGCCGTCGTCCACGATGAGCATCGGGTCCCGCGCGCCGTCGAACACGGCGCGGAGCTGGCGCTCCTGCGCGAGGAGCTCCTGCTCCGCGTCGGAGCGGGCGAGCGCCGACGCGAGGACGCTCGCCGCGGTGGCGAGGAACCGCTCGTGCTCGAGCGAGAACGCCCGCGGGGTCCGCGCGTACGCGCCGAGCACGCGCGCAGGTCCGTCCCGTCCCGGCAGCGCCACCTCGAGCGCCGCCACGAAGCCGAGCGCAGCGAGGTGGCCGCCCGGCCGGCTCCGCGGGTCGGCCGCCGGGAGCGCCACGTGGCGGACGTCGCCCGCGATCCCGGCCGCGGCGAGGACCGTCGTGCCCGCGGGCCCCGCCTCCACCACCGCCGCCGCGTCGAGCGCGAGGAGCTCCGCGGCCGTGGCACAGACCGCGTGCAGGAGCGCCGTGACGCTCTCGGCGTTCACGGCGAGCTCGCCCAGGGACGCGAGCGCCGCCTCCTGAGCGACGCGGTCGCGCAGCTCGGTCTCGTCTCGCCTGCACCGGGTGATGTCGTGGAAGACCACCACCCGGGCCTCCATCGCGCCGTGCGGGCCGAGCGCCGGCGCGACGTGCCGCTCGAGGACGCGCCCGTCGCGGAGCACGATCTCGTCCGTGTACGCCGCGGTGGGATCGCGAAGGCTCAGGCAATCGAGCTCGGACGCCGCGCGGCGCGCGAACGCGTGTCGCAGCGCCTGACGGGCCAGCACCGTGTCACCGAGGTCGCGGATCTCCGCGCGCTCCCCCGTGGGAATCCCCCACAGCTCGAAGAGCCGCTCGTTCGCCGCGAGCAGCCGCCCGTCGGCGGACGAGATGAGGAAGCCGTCCGGTGAGGCCGCGGAGAGCGCGTCGAACAGCGCCCCCGGGTTGCGGAGCAGGTCCGGTGCGCGTGCGATCGGAAGACGCCGGACGTTGGAGGGTAGCGGGTCGGTCACCGACCCGGCTGGGATGCATGAACGGTGCGGGCCGGCGACGGTGTGCGCCTGCCGAAATGCTCAAGGACTCCCGCCAGCTTCGCCACGACGCATCCGACATTCCACGCAGGTGTAGGCGGACCCGGGTGCGTTGAGCCCCGTTGCGAATTCACCCCCCGTGGGGGGCGAGGGGAAAGAGCTCCCCGATCCGCTCCGGGGGCCTCGCGACCACGGCGCGTTCACCCGACACGACGATGGGGCGGTCGAGGATCCGCGGGTGCTGGGCGAGGGCGCGGATGAGCTCTTCGGCCGGCGTGCGCTCCGAGAGGCGGAGCGCCTGGTACTCGTCGGCGTCCGTACGGGCGAGCGCGTGGGGGGGTGCGCCCAGCAGCCGGAGCAGCGCGCCTATCTCCTCGACCGTGGGCGGCTCCTCGAGGAAGCGGCGGAGCTCGGGCTCGACGCCCCGTTCCCGCAAAAGCTCCAGGGCGCGCCGGCTCGTGGAGCAGCGCGCGTCGAACCAGAGGACGCAGTCGGCGGGCATCGCGGCGGATAATAGGAGAGCCTTGGATCTCGCGCACCACCTCGACCACCTGTCCTCCCTCCTCGCCGCCGAGCGCGAGGAGGAGCGCGCCCGTCTCGATGACGCCCGCCGCCGCCTCGGCCTCGCGGAGCGGGAGGCGCGCGGGCTCGCCCTCGCGGACGTCGAGGCGATCGAGGAGGCGGCGCTCGCCGGGCGAGCGCGCGTCACCTACGCCCGCCCGGGCGGGCGGCCCCGCGGCGGCGCGCGCGGAGGAGTCGGCCGCCGCGTGTCCGTCACGCTGCGGCGCGAGGAGCGGCTCGACGCGCCGCGCGGGGTGGTGGCGCGCCGGACCCGTGCGTCCCTTTCGGTGGCGTTCGACGAGCCCCCGCCCGACTGGGCGACGGACGGGCGCGTGGTGCTCGAGCTCGAGCCCTCTCCGGTGACGTGGGAGCGGCTCGCCGGCGGCCTCGCGCGCCTCCGGGACGATCCTGCCGGGCGGCGCTGGCACGGCGTGCTGTCGGGAACGCCCCCGCGATTCGAGCGAGCGGCGCGGGGGCCCGACCTGCCGGGCCCGCTCAACGCGGAGCAGGCGGCGGCGCTCGACCTCGCGGACCGGGCGGTCGACCTGGCCCTCGTGCACGGTCCGCCCGGGACGGGCAAGACGACCGTGCTCGTCGAGGTCATCCGGCGCGCCGTGGCGCGGGGCGAGAAGGTGCTCGCCACCGCACCCTCCAACCTCGCGGTCGACAATCTCGTCGAGCGGCTCGCTGCCGCCGGGCTCGCGTGCGTGCGGGTCGGCCACCCGGCGCGCGTGCTCCCCGCCGTGCTCGCCCACACGCTGGAGGCGCAGGCGGAGGCCCACGAGGCCGCGCGCATCGCGAAGGGCCTCGTGGAGGAAGCCATCGCGCTCAGGCGCTCGGCGGCGAAACGGCGCCAGCAGCGCGGCCCCGGCCGCTACAGCGCCTCGCGCGAGAAGGAGCGCGACGCGCGCGCCCTCTTCGCCGAGGCGCGCGCGCTCGAAGCCCGCGCCGAGGCCGAGGTGCTCGATCGCGCCGACGTGGTGCTCGCGACGCTCACCGGCCTCGACGCCCCCGCGCTGGCCCGCCGGAGGTTCACCCTCGCGGTCGCGGACGAGGCCACACAGGCGGTGGAACCCGCCCTGTACCTCGCCCTCCTCCGCGCCGAGCGGGCGGTGCTCGCGGGCGATCACCTCCAGCTCCCGCCGACGGTGCTCTCCGCGGCGGCGCAGGCGGGCGGGCTCGGCGTGTCGCTGTTCGAGCGGCTGGTCGCGGTGCACGGCGACGCCGTCAAGGTCACGCTGGCCGAGCAGCACCGGATGAACGCACGCATCATGGCGTTCCCCTCGGAGGCGCTCTACGGTGGGGCCCTGCGCGCGCACCCCGCCGTCGCCGAGCGCGCGATCGACGGTGCGCCGCTCGAGGTCGTGGACACGTCGGGTCGGGGCTTCGAGGAGGAGACGCCGGAGGGCTCCGACTCCAAACAGAACGCGGGCGAGGCGGCGCTCGTCGCCGCCGAGGTGGAGGCGCTGCTCGCGCGGGGGCTCGACCCCGCGGAGGTGGCGGTGATCTCGCCGTATGACGCCCAGGTGCAGCGCCTCCGCCAGCTCCTCGCCGCGCACCTGGATCGCGGGCTCGAGGTCGACACGGTGGACGGCTTCCAGGGGCGAGAGAAGGACGCGGTCGTGGTCTCCCTCGTGCGGGCGAACGAGACCGGTGAGGTCGGCTTTCTCGCGGACGTGCGTCGCATGAACGTGGCGCTCACCCGCGCGCGCGTGAAGCTCGTCGTGGTCGGTGACGGCGCGACCGTTGCGCGCCACCCGTTCTACGCGCGGTTCCTGTCGCACGCCGAGGCGAGCGGCGCGTGGCGCAGCGCCTGGGAGCGCGCGCAGGAATTGCCGTAACTGCGCGCTCCGCCGCACTCCGCAGGGGGCCGCGTCAAGCTCGACCCGCCGCCATAGGTTCGGTTTCGGCGGGGGCCACGGAACGATGGGGACGACGGGCGAGGACTCGGGGCGTCGGCTCGTCCCCGCGCCGGGGGACATCCTCCGGAACGGGATCAGCGTCTCGATGCTCGAGGCGGTGTTCGACGCGTCGCCCGTCGCGCTCATGCTGCTCGTCGGCCCGGAGCTCGTCGTCGATCACGTGAACGTGGCGTGCCGCGCGCTCACGCGGCCCGACGTCGATCCCGTCGGGCAGCGCTTCGCGGACGTCTGGCCTACGGGCGATCCCGTCGTCGTGCCGGCGCTCCACAACGTGCTCGCGACCGGCGCTGCCCTGTGCGTGGAAGACTACGTGGTGCCGTTCGCGGGGGCCTCGCGGCGCTTCTCGGTGCAGGTGAAGCGCGTCCCGTGGCGCCGGGGCCTCGCGCTCCTCCTCTCGGCCTGGGAGACCTCCGAGGCGTGGGAGGCGCGGCTCGCCGCGGAGCAGGCGGCGGAGGCCGCGCTCCGTCGCGCCGGGGAGCTCGACGCGGCCGTGAACGCGATCGCAGACGGCCTCATCCTCTACGACCGCAGCGGCGAGATCGTCCGCATGAACGAGACGGCGACGAGGAGGCTCGGCTACGCGCCCGACGAGGCCTCCCCGGATCTCGCGGAGCGGTTCGGCGCGCTCCGCGTCTACACCCCCGACGGCCGGCTCATGCGCCTCGAGGAGACGCCCGTCGCCTGCGCGCTGCGGGGGGAGACCGTCCGCAGCCTGCACCTGCGCGTCGAGTACCGCGGTGAGTCGGTCTGGGTCCTCGCGAGCGCCGCCCCCGTGCGCGGCCCCGACCTCTCGATCGTCGGCGCGGTCCTCACCTTCTCCGACGAGACCGCGCTGCACGAGATGGAGCAGGCGCGCGACGACCTCGTGCGGATGATCTCGCACGACCTGCGGACGCCGCTGAACGCGATCTTCAACCAGGCCCACCTGCTCCGCCGGCACCCCGAGGACGTCCCGAGGGTCGAGGCGCGGACGAACGCGATCCTGAAGAGCTGCGAGCGGATGAGCAGCATGATCCAGGACCTCGTCGAGGCGACCCTGCTCGAGGACCGGCAGCTGCACCTCTCCCTCGAGCCGGTGGATCTCGCCGAGCTCGTACCGGAGCTCCTCGAGCGCTTCCGCGGCGCCCTCGACACGGACCGCGTGAAGCTCGTCGTCCACCCGGACGTCCCGCGCGCGCAGGCCGATCCGCAGCGGCTCGAGCGCATCGTCCTGAACCTCCTCACGAACGCCCTCAAGTACTCGCCGCCGCAGGGGGAGGTCACCCTGGAGGTCGCGGCGGATCCGGAGGGGGTCGCGATCGTGGTGACGGACCGGGGCGTCGGGATCGCGCCGGAGGACGTACCTCACGTGTTCGAGCGCTTCTTCCGGGCGCGCGGGGCTCGCCAGCCGGAGGGGCTCGGGCTCGGGCTCTACATCACCCGCCTCCTCGTGCAGGCCCACGGCGGCCGCGTCGACGTGTCGAGCCAGCTCGGCCAGGGCAGCACCTTCCGCGTGGTCCTCCCGGCCGCCGCCGCTTTGCACTGACCTCGCCTCCGCGCGTAAGCTCGCCCGCCCCCGCGTCCCCGCCCGCCGCGGCGCGGAAGGCCCTCCTCACCCGAACCCCTCGCACGGACCGAACCGCTTGATCCGCAGCACCTTCCGGCTCGCCCCCGGCATCGGCCCCTGGCTCGAGTCGAAGCTCTGGACGAAGGGCGTGCGCACCTGGGACGAGTTCCCCGCGCCGCCCGCCGTCGCGCTCTCCGCCCGCACCGACGCGCGGCTGCGCGACGCGCTCGCCCTCGCGCGCGCCGCGCTGGCGCGCGGCGACGCGGAGACGCTCGCGGCGATGCTCCCGCGCGCCGAGCGCTGGCGGCTCTACGCCGCGTTCGCCGCCGACGCGGCGTTCCTCGACATCGAGACGGACGGCGAGGCCGTCACCGCCGTCGGCATCCTCGATCGCCACGGCCCGCGCGTGTTCCTGGCGGGCCGCGATCTCGACGACTTCCCCGACGCGACGGCGGAGTGGAAGCTCCTCGTCACGTTCAACGGCCTCTCCTTCGACGTTCCCATCCTGCGGAGCGCCTTCCCGGGCTGGCGCCCGCCGCGCGCGCACGTGGACCTCCGCCATCTCTGGGCGCGGCTCGGCCACAAGGGCGGCCTGAAGCTCCTCGAGAAGGAGACGGGCGTCGGGCGCGCCGCGAGCCTCGACGGCCTCGACGGACGCGACGCCATCCGGCTGTGGCGCCTGCACCTCCGCGGCGACGCGGCCGCGCTCCGCACGTTCGTCGAGTACAACCTGCACGACGCGGTGAACCTCCGGACGCTCATGGACCTGGGCTACAACCGGATGATCGAGCGGCTGCGCCTGCCCGCCTCGCCGGTGCCGGTCTGCGAGCGCGGCGATCACCGCTACGACATGACGAAGCTCCTGCTCGCCCTGTAGCGGCGCCGCTCGCCCGAGCCGCCGGCCGGCGGCAGGCGAGGGTTCGGGGCGCCGCCGCGAGGGCCTCGGGAGGTGGCTCGAGCGGCGCCGCCGGCTCGCGTCCGCTGCTATGTACTCGCCATGCCCGTCTTCGCCTTCGAGCAGCCGCACGATCGAGCAGGACGGTTCGTGAACCTCGACGGCTCGCGCCCCGTCGGGCTCGCGACCGTCCTGCGCTGGGCAGTCTGGGACCGGCTCACCGGCAAGCGGAGGCGCGCCCCGGAGCGGGGCTCCGTCCTCACCGTCGCGGCCGATCGCGCGCGTCTCGCCCGCCCGCCCGCGGAGGGCGAGCCCGCACGGCTCACCTGGCTCGGCCACGCGAGCTTCCTCGTCCAGCTCGACGGCGTGTCGCTCGTCGTCGATCCGGCGCTCCGGCCCGCGATCTTCGGGGGCATCGTCCGGAACGCCCCGCCCGGCGTGCCGCTCGAGGACCTCCCCCGCATCGACGCGCAGCTCGTCACGCACAACCACTACGACCACCTCGATCTCCCCACGCTGCGCTCGGTCGGGGCGCCCGTCGTCGCCGGCCTCGGGCTCGCGCGCTGGCTCGAGGCGCGCGGTCTCCCCGCGACCGAGCTCGGCTGGTGGTGCTCGACGCGGGTCGGTGCCGTGCGGGTCACCTTCGTCCCCGCCCACCACTGGAGCCGGCGCGGGCCGCTCGACACCAACGCGACGCTGTGGGGCGGCTTCGTCGTCGAGGGCAGCACCGCGACCGTGTACCACTCGGGCGACAGCGCGTACTTCGCGGGGTTCCGGGAGATCGGCGAGCGCTTCCCGGGCATCGACGCGGCCCTCCTCCCGATCGGCGCCTACGACCCGGGCTGGTTCATGCTCCGGCAGCACATGGACCCCGAGCAGGCGCTCCAGGCCTTCGAGGACCTCGGCGCCCGCGCCTTCGTCGCGATGCACTGGGGCACCTTCAAGCTCGCCGACGAGCCGCTCGACGAGCCGCCGCGGCGCGTCGAGGCGGAGCGCGTCCGGAGAGGCCTCCCGCCGGAGCGGGTGCGCGTGCTCGCGGTGGGCGAGACGCTGGAGGTCGCGCGCCCGCTCGCCGTGCGCGAGCCCGCGACGCCCCGCTGAGCCGCGCTCGCCGTCGCCTCGGGCGCATCCCTTGCGCGCCTCGCGCGGATCCTTCGGCGCGACGCTCCTGCCCCAGCGCCGCGCGCCTCCCTTCGGCGTCATCGGCTTCCCCACGCGCTCCCACCTCGCGCCGCGCCGTGCGCCGTCCCGAGGCTTCTCGCGGGGACGGGCAGAGGAGGAATTCTCCGGCGAGCATGTTGCAGCTATCCTGAGAGACGGCACGCTCCCGCGCGACGGGAGCCGCCGGGGAGCGTCGATCGTGAACGCTGGCGCGCATCTCCTCGGGATCCCGCGGTCCACTTCCTCCGCGCGCGCCTCGAGCGCCGCCCCGGGGCGTGCCGTGGGGGCGCGCCGTCGTCGGGGCGCGACACCCGCTCGCCGCCCGCATGCCCGCCGTGCTGCCGCCCTCCTGCCGGCGCTCGTCGCGCTCGTCCTCGGCTGCGACCCCTACGTGAAGGGCAACGGCGTCCTCCGCGAGGAGACGCGCCAGGTCGGCGGGTTCGAGGGTCTCCGCGTCGAGGACGGGATCCAGGCGGAGGTGACGGCCGGCGTCACCCCCCAGCGCGTGGCGGTGAGCGGCGACGAGAACCTGCTGCAGCACATCTCGACCTCGGTGAAGACGGACCCGGTGCACGGCCAGGTGCTCGAGGTCCGCTCCACGCTGTCGTCCTTCGACTCCACCCACCCGATGCGCGTGGTGGTCTCGGTGCCGGTGTTTCGCTTCCTCGCCGCGACCGACTCCTGCTACGCCACGGTGAGCGGCGCCGCGACCGACGCCTTCGCGGTGGACGCCGACGACGGCGCGGACATGCGCCTGAGCGGAGCGGGCGGCGCCGCGCTCTCGGTCCGGCTCGCCGGCGGCCAGGGCGGCGGCGCCCACCTGGACGCGCGCGAGTACCGCGTCACCGACGCCTCGGTCGAGCTCGGCGGCGGCGCCCGCGCGGAGCTGCACGTGGACGAGCGGGTGACGGGCACGCTGAGCGGCGGGGCCGCGCTCGAGAACGTCGGCGGCGGCGTCTGCGAGGTCAGCGCCACGGACGGCGCGACCGTGAGCTGCCTCCCCGCCGCCCCCTGAGGCTCGCCCTCCCGATCGGCGATGCCCCTCCGGCTGCCGTCCGGGCGGGCGCCCGCGGGGCGCGCCCCGGGCGCCTCCCGTCACGAAGCGGGCACGTCTCGCTCCTTGACGGTTTCGGAATCATGGACCGCCGTCTAGAATCCGCCGCCTCATGACCGAGAAGATCACGCCGGAAGTGGTCGCCCAGCACGGGCTCACGCAGGCCGAGTACGACGAGGTGAAGCGCCACCTCGGCCGCGAGCCGAACCTGACCGAGCTCGGCGTGTTCTCGGTGATGTGGAGTGAGCACTGCTCGTACAAGTCCTCGCGGGTGCACCTCAAGACGTTCCCCACCTCCGGGCCGCGCGTGCTCCAGGGCCCGGGCGAGAACGCGGGCGTGGTGGACCTCGGCGACGGGCTCGCCGCCGCGTTCAAGATGGAGAGCCACAACCACCCGAGCTACATCGAGCCGTACCAGGGCGCGGCGACCGGCGTGGGCGGCATCCTCCGCGACGTCTTCACCATGGGCGCCCGCCCCATCGCCTCGGCGAACTCGCTGCGCTTCGGCGATCCCAGCCACCCGAAGACCGCCTACCTCCTCGAGGGCGTCGTCGCCGGCATCGGCGGCTACGGCAACTGCATGGGGGTGCCGACGGTGGCGGGCGAGGTGATGTTCCACCCGAGCTACAACGGGAACTGCCTCGTGAACGCGTTCACGCTGGGCATCCTCCCGGCCGACAAGATCTTCCTCGGCACGGCGGCGGGCGTCGGCAACCCCGTCATGTACATCGGCGCCAAGACCGGCCGCGACGGCATCCACGGCGCGACCATGGCCTCCGCCGAGTTCGACGCCTCCACCGAGGAGAAGCGCCCGACGGTGCAGGTGGGCGACCCGTTCATGGAGAAGCTGCTGCTCGAGGCGTGCCTCGAGCTCTTCCAGACGGACGCGGTGGTCGGCATCCAGGACATGGGCGCCGCCGGCTTCACCTCCTCGTCCGTGGAGATGGCCGGCCGCGCCGGCAACGGCCTCGACCTCTTCCTCGACCAGGTGCCGCTCCGCGAGGAGGGCATGACGCCGTACGAGATCCTCCTCTCCGAGTCCCAGGAGCGCATGCTCCTCGTCGCGGCCGAGGGCAAGGAGGACGTGGTCCGCCGCATCTGCACCAAGTGGGACCTCGACGTCGCCGTGGTCGGGCGGGTGACCGACACCGGCCGCTGGCGCGCGCACTGGCAGGGGAAGCTCGTCGCCGATCTGCCGGTGGACCCGCTCACCGAGGGCGCGCCGAAGTACCAGCGCCCGATGAAGCCGCACCCGGCGCTCCCGGATCTGCACGCCTTCGACCTCTCGACGCTCCCCGAGCCCGCCGACCTCGGCGCCACGCTGCTCCGCCTCCTCGCCCGCCCCACCATCGCGTCCAAGGAGTGGGTCTACCAGCAGTACGACCACATGGTCCGGCTCGTCGGCGCGGTGCGGCCGGGGGGAGACGCGGCGGTGGTGCGGATCGCCACCGGCGACGCACGCCACGCGAAGAAGGCCGTCGCCATCTCGGTCGGCGCGAACGGCCGCTACTGCTTCCTCGACCCGCACCTCGGCGCAGCGCACGCGGTCGCCGAGTGCGCCCGCAACATCGCCTGCGTCGGCGGCGAGCCCATCGCCATCACCGACTGCCTCAACTTCGGCAACCCCGAGAAGCCGGAGATCATGTGGCAGTTCGCGGAGTGCGTGCGGGGCATCGGCGACGCCTGCCGCGCGCTCGGGACGCCCGTCGTGTCCGGCAACGTCTCGCTCTACAACGAGACCGAGGGCCAGGGGATCCTGCCCACGCCCACCATCGGCATGGTCGGCCTCGTCCCCGACGTCGAGAGGACCTGCTCGAGCGCGTTCAAGAACGCCGGCGACGTCATCGCGCTCGTCGGCACGCTGCAGGGCGAGGTGGGCGGCTCCGAGTACCTCGCCGCCGAGCACGGCAGGGAGGCGGGCCGTCCGCCCGCGCTCGACCTCGCGAAGGAGAAGGCGGTGCAGGAGACGGTGCGCCGCGCCGTCCGCGAGGGGCTGCTCTCGTCGGCGCACGACTGCTCCGACGGCGGCCTGGCCGTCGCGCTCGCCGAGTGCTGCATGATGCAGGGCGTGCCCGCCGGCGCCGAGACGACGCCCTGGATCGGCGCGGCGGTGCGCGTGCCGTTCCCCGCGCGGAAGGACTTCGTCCTGTTCGGCGAGGACGCGAGCCGCATCCTCGTGTCCATGCCGAAGGAGAGCGCGGCCCGCTTCGTGGCGCTCGCCCAGGAGTGCGGCGCGCCGGTCATCCGGCTCGGCGCGGTGGGCGGCGACACGCTCGAGATCCAGGGGGCGCTCTCGGTGCCGGTCGCCGAGCTCGCCAAAGCCTGGCGCGACGGCATCCCCGCCGTGCTCCGGCGCGACGTCGGCCACGCCGCCGCCTCGCTCGTCGCGCGCGAGCCGCAGGAGCCCTTGAGCTAGAGACGGAGCTCAGTCCGCGCTTGCACCCCGGGTCGCGGGGTCGGGTATGCTGCGACCCCGCGCGGCGGCGACCCGCGGCAGGACGCCCGGATCGCGGGCGCCTCGACCCGGCGCCCGGGTTGCAGGAGCGCCACGCCTCGACCCCGCACGGATGAGCACCGCCGACCACCTCTGCATCTTCGAGCGCGCCACCGGCGAGCGGCTCCTCGCCGCCGAGCGCTTCGTGCTGGCGCTGCCGCAGCTCCTCGGCGCCGCCCTGGACGGCTGTGACCTCGGGCTCGACCCCTCCTCGCGCCGGCTGATCGTGCTCCTGCGCTTCTCGCCGGCCTCCGCGCCTCCCGGCGCGAGCGAGCGGCTCGCGTTCTGGGCCGCGCGCGCCGGGGGGCGCGCGAGCGACATCGGCCGGATCCCGCCCGGCGACCTCGACGAGCTGAAGACGCTCCTCGCCGCCTGCGAGCCCAGGCTCGCCGACGTCGCCGGCGCCGAGCTCTACCTCGCGACCGCCGCGTTCTTCACCGACGCCGG
>NZ_JALCZB010000108.1:0-13835 GCF_022690745.1 Anaeromyxobacter sp. SG64
AGCTCGCGCCGGACGACCTCCTCGGCCGCGTCGCGGAGGCCGAGACCTACGCGGTGCTCGTGCAGGACGCGGCGCTCTTCGACAAGCTCCTCGCCGAGGTCGTCGGCTCGGACCCCGCCCGCGATCCCGACCGCGCGCCCGAGAACGCCATCGCGCAGCGCCGCGCGGCCGAGCTGCGCGAGCGCAGGGCGCGCCTCTTCTAGCCCGCCTCCCGGAGACGAGAATGCCCGCAGTCCCCCTCCGACGATCGCGCGGCGCAGCGGCGCTCCTCGCCGCGCTCGCGCTCGTCGCCTGCCACCCGCGCCGGCCGCCGCCGGACCTCTCCCGCGATCCCGGGCCGCTCCTCGCGCAGGTGCGCGCGGCGCAGGCGCAGGTGCAGCGCGTCTCCGGCGAGGCGCGCGTGAAGGTGGAGGCGAAGGGCATGCGCAGCTGGGTGTCGGTGCGCGAGTTCATCGCCGCCGAGAAGCCCGACCGGCTGCACGTCGAGGTGCTCGACTTCTTCGGCAACGTGGGCGCCGTGCTCGTCGCGGAGGGCGGGCGCTTCCAGCTCTACGACGCGAAGGAGCGGGTATTCTACCGGGGCGAGGCGACGCCGGAGAACCTCTCCCGGCTCGTCCCCCTGCCGCTCCCGGCCGAGGACCTCGTCACCTTGCTGTGCGGCTCGGCGCCGCTCCTCGAGACGCCGGTGGACGTCGAGGTCCGCGACGGCGCGCTCGTGCTCTCGCTCGAGGGGAACGGGCGCGCCCAGGACGTCCGCATCGGGGAGGAGGCCGCGGTCGAGCGCGCGAGCATCGTGGCGGTCCCGCCGGGCACCGCCCCCGCCTACTCGGTCGACTTCGACGGCTTCCGGCCGCTCAAAGGTGGCCGCTTCCCCGGCGAGGTGCGGCTCCGCTCCGACGACCCGCGCGTGCGGCTCGACCTGCGCTGGGCCGACGAGATCGAGGTGAACGGCAAGCTCGACGGCGTGCGGTTCTCGCTCGATCCGCCGCGCGGGGCGCGCGTCGTCGAGCTCGATCGCGCGGCCGGGCCGGTGCCGCCGAACCTCTTCCGCGACGGCACGCCGGCCCCGTCGGAGGAGAGGGCGCCCGCCGCGCCCGCGCCGCCACCCGCCCGGTAGCCGGGAGGGGGCGAGCCCTCGATCTGCTCCCTGGCGCCCCACGGAAGTCCGGTCCCGATTAGACTCCCGTCTCCTCGCACGGGAGACCCCTTTGGACACGAGCTTCCTTGGAGTCCTGAAGAGCAGCTGGTCGATGTGGATCATCGGGGCCTGCTCGGTGCTGGCGCTCGCCGTCGCCATCGAGCGCGCCATCGCGCTGTGGGGCTTCGCCGCGAACGCCCGCACGGTCGCCGACGCGGTCCTCCGCGCGCTGCTCCGCGGCGATCTGGACGAGGCGCGGGCGGAGTGCGAGCGCTCCCCGTCTCCCGCCGCCGACGTGTTCCTCGCCGGCCTCGCGGCCGCCGGCCGCCGCGGCCCGCGCGGCGGCGCTCCCGACGAGGACAAGATCGACGCGGCGGTCGAGCGCGAGCGCCAGCAGGTGAACCTGCGCCTCCGCCGCAACGTCTGGGTCCTCGGCACGGTCGGCGCCATCGCGCCGTTCATCGGCCTCTTCGGCACGGTCGTCGGCATCATGCAGGCGTTCCGGCACATGGCCGCCACCGGGCAGGGCGGCTTCACCGTGGTCGCCTCGGGCATCTCCGAGGCGCTCGTCGCGACGGCGGGAGGCATCGCGGTCGCCATCGAGGCGGTGGTCATCTACAACTTCCTGAACGTGCACGTGCAGAAGCTCGCCCTGCAGCTGAAGCTCCTGGTCGAGGAGTTCCTCGAGACGCTCCACGACGCGCTGCCCGCCGCGGCGGCGCGCCCGGCGGCCGAGCCGCGGCCGGCGCGGGAGGCCTGACGATGGCCATCGGCGGGCCGCAGAACGGCAACGGCGACGATCTCGAGACGGCCGGCGGGATCTTCGCCGACATCAACATCACGCCGCTCACCGACATCTTCCTCGTGCTGCTCATCATCTTCATGGTGACCACCACGGCCATCGCGGAGGCGGGACGGGACGAGGGCGGGTTCAAGGTGAACCTGCCGAAGGGCGGCAAGGGCGAGACCACGGCGGTCGCGCGCGACCTCACCGTCGCGGTGCTCGCCGACGGCCGCGTGGTCGTCGGGGGGAAGGTGCAGGACGACGCCGCGCTGCGGCAGTCGTTCGCCGCGGCGCGCGAGCGGAGCCCGGAGACCGTGGTGCTGTTCCAGGCCGACGAGGGCGTGCAGCACGGCCGGGTCGTGGCGGTGATGGAGCTGGCGCGCCAGGAAGGGCTGACGCGGCTCGCGATCGCCACGCGCGCGGGGCAGTAGCCGGCGCGAGCAGGACGCAGGCGCGCCGGCGCGGGAGGCGAGGGGCGCAGCCTCCGTTCGATCAGTTCAGGCGACCGGGCACCACGAGCGGGAACGGCGCGATGCGCGCCTCGAAGCTCGTCCCGTCCGGGCGCTGCATCCGGTAGCTGCCGCGCATCGAGCCGTGCGGCGTCTCGAGCACGCAGAAGCTCGTGTACTCGAACTCCTCGCCCGGCTCGAGGTGCGGCTGCTGGCCGATGACCCCCTCGCCGACGACCTCCTCGCGCTCGCCGTTCGCGTCGGTGATGACCCAGCGGCGCGAGACGAGCTGCGCCGGCTCGCTCCCCCGGTTCGCGACGCGGACGGTGTACGTGAAGAGCCAGCGCCCCGCCTCCGAGCGATCGGGGCGGTAGGTGCCCTGCACCTCGACGCGGATTCCCTGGGTCACGGCGGTCGACACGTGCGAACGTTATAACGGGCGCGCGCGGGCGCGCCAGCACGCTGGGTGAGGCGCGGCGGCCCGGGGTCGACGGTCGAGCGGGCGGGGCGACGGCCCCCGTGGAGATGGAATGGAACCGAAGCTCAAGGCGATCCTCGACGCCGTGCGGGAGGCGGAGGGGCGGGTGGTGGTCCTCACCGGCGCCGGCATCTCGGCGGAGAGCGGCATCCCGACCTTCCGCGGAGCGGAGGGGTACTGGGTGGTCGGCTCGCAGAACTACATGCCGCAGGAGATGGCCACCCACGAGATGTTCGAGCGCTCGCCGGAGGAGGTGTGGCGCTGGTACCTGTACCGCTTCGGCCTCTGCCGGCACGCCCAGCCGAACGCCGGCCACGCCGCGCTCGTGGCGCTCGAGCGCGCGCTCGGCGATCGCTTCACCCTCGTGACCCAGAACATCGACGGGCTCCACCGGCGCGCGGGATCCGACCGGGTCCTCTGCATCCACGGCGACGTGGCCTACGTCCGCTGCGTCGCGGAGTGCGGCGTGGGACGCCTGGAGCTGCCGGCGTTCCCGCCCCGCGCGAAGGACGAGCCGCTCAGCGCGGAGGACCGGGCGCGCCTCGCCTGCCCGGCCTGCGGCGGGTGGCTCCGTCCGCACGTGCTCTGGTTCGACGAGTACTACGACGAGCCGAACTACCGGATGGACAGCGCGCTCCGCGCGACGGAGGCGGCGGACCTCCTGCTCGTCGTCGGGACGAGCGGCGCGACCAACCTGCCGATGCAGATCGGCCGGCTCGTGTTCCAGCGCGGCGCGGCGCTCGTCGACGTGAACCCCGAGGAGAACCCGTTCGCGGCGCTCGCCGAGAGGTCGCAGCGCGGCTTCTTCGCGCGCGGCAGCGCCTGCGAGCGGCTGCCGGAGATCGTGGCGGCGCTCGGCGGGTGAGCGGCGCCGGCCGAGCGGCGCGTCCCGCGACGGGCTCGGACGACGCCGTCAGCGCCCGTCGCGCCCGAGCGCGATCTCGACCTTGCGCGTCTCGCCCGACGCGATGGAGAGCTCGGCCGCGCCGCGCCGCCCGTCGTCCGCGCGCACGGTGAGGCGCACCGGGCCGGTGGGCAGATCGCCGAGCTCGAAGCGGGCGCCCGCGAAGCGGTGCACGTCGGTCGTCCGCCACGCGTTCGCGGAGGGCTGCGAGGCCACCTCCACGACGAGGCTCCGCGGCGCCGCACCCGCCGCCCGCACCACCCCCTCGACCGCGCCGCCGCGCTCGAGCCGAAGCACGACCGAGCCGGCCGCCGGGAGCGTGCCGGTCCACGCGCCGCTCCGGCCGCCGCTGCGCGCGCGCACCGTCACGTTCGCCCCCGCGAGCCCCATCTCCTGCGCGAGCACGACGCGCCCGTCCTCGCCTGCGCTCGTCGCGAGCGCGATCCGCTCGTCGCCCGCGCGCGAGAGCGTCACCACCGCGCCGGGCGACGGCGCGCCGCCCGGCTCGAGGACCGCGACCTCGAGCCCCGCCTCGGCGGAGGCCCGCGCGGCGGCGACGTCGAGGCGCGCGGTCCTGCCCGGCTCGACGCGGGCGAACGCCGGCGCGACGCGCAGGTCGGTGCGCTCCGCGTCGGCGGGCGCCGCGTGGACCCGGTACTCGCCGGCGGGGAGCGCGAGGCGGTAGCCCCCGCTCGCGTCCGCGATCGCGCGCGCCGCCTGCGGGGTGCCGAGCCCCGCCTTCATCGGGACGGCGACGACGGCGGTGCCCGCCGGCGCGGGGCGTCCCGCCTCGCTCACGTGGCCGACGAGCACCCCGGCGTCGGGCAGCTCGAAGTCCGCGCGCGCGGTGCCGCCCGGCGCCACGCGCACCGCGCGCGAGGCGCCGAGGTCGACGCCCTCCTGCCGCGCGACGAGCTCCGCCCGGCCGACCTCCACGCCCTCGATCCGGTAGCGCCCGTCGAAGTCGCTGCGCGCCTCGAGCGCGAGCGCGCCCTCGAGCCCGTCGCCGCGCGCCTCGACGCGCACGCGCGCTCCGGCGAGCGGCCGCCCGCGCGCGTCGCCGACCGCGCCCTCGATGGCGCCCGTGCCCGCGAGCGGGACGCGGAGCGGGAACGTCGCGCCCGCCTCCAGCGTCACGCCGCGCTGGAGCGCGGGGCTCCTGCCGGCCGCGGCGGCGCGCAGGTCGTACTGCCCGGGGGCGAGCGCGGGGATGCGGTAGCGGCCGTCGGCGCCCGCGAGCACGCGCGCGGCGAGCGCGCCGGTCTCGTGCGGCGAGAGCGCCACCTCGGCGCCCGGCACCGGGCGGCCGGAGCCCTCCTCGACCACCTCGCCCGCGAGCGCGGCCGGAGGCCCCAGCACGAGCTCGACTCCGCCGGTCGTCGCGCCGGCCTGCACGGAGACCGGGCCGACCCCGCCGGCGCGCTCGCCCTCGACCGCGGAGAGCCGGTAGCTCCCGGCGGGCACGGCGAGGGTGAAGCGCCCGCTCGCGTCGGAGATGGCCTCGCCGGAGTGATCGCGGGAGGCGCCGCGCACGGTCGCGCGCGCGGAGGGCCGGCCGCTCGCGTCGTGGACGACGCCCTCGATCCGGCCGAGCGGCTCGAGCGCGATGGCGAGCGCGCCTGTGCGCGGCACCGCGACGCGCCTGAGGAGGGCCGGGTGGAGGTCCGCCGCCTCGGCGGCGACGGCGTAGCTCGCGGGTGCGAGCCCCGCGAGCCGGGCGACGCCGGACGCGTCCGCGGTCGCCGTGACCTGCTCCTCCACCGGCGCCGACGGCGGGCCGAACCGCAGCGGGCCTGCGGCAGCCGGGAACGCGACCACGCGCGCAGCGACCGGCCGGCCCTCCGGGCGCGAGGCGACGCGCACCTCCAGCGAGACCGGCTGCTCGAGCGCGACCTCCGCGTGCGTCAGGTCCTCGCCGCGCGGGCGGACGACCTCCGCGTGCGCGGTCCCGAGGCCCGCGGCGCGCACCGCCACGAGGTAGCTGCCCGGGCGCGCGGGGAGCCGGGCGACCCCGGTTCCGTCGGTGCGCGCCACGCCGGCGCGGCGCCACGCGGGCGCGAGCGTGCCCGGCCCAGGCGGCAGCGCGAGGTAGAGGCGGACCTCCGCGCCCGCGAGCGGCGCCTCGCCCGAGGTCGCGAGGAGCTCGAGCTGCCCGTCGGCCGCGGTGGCGGGGGGCTCGGCGGGCGGCGTCACCTCGGGCACGGGCGCCGCGGCGCTCACCGTGGCCGGCACCTGCCGGGCGGGGTGGAACGCGATCCGGCGGACGACGAAGACGCTCACCAGGGCGGCGGCGCCGAACACGAGGACGATCACGGCGACGGAGCGGAAGCGCATTCGAGGGATCCTCCGGGCTGACGCGCCCGAGGTTAGACCGCGGCCGGGGCGGGAGAGACGGCCCTTGCGGGCCCGGGCGCGCGCGCACGGCGCGGACCGGGCGGAGGGCGCGCCTGCGGCCGGCTGGACGCCCGTCCGTCACGCGGGGTGACGTCCCGAGCAACGCAGCGGGCCCCGCGCGGGAGCGCGGCGGGCTAGGTCGTGAGCACGATGCGCGCGATCTCGGGCGGGGAGCCGAGCCGCAGCGGAGGGCCCCAGTAGCCGGTGCCGCGCGAGACGAAGATCTGGCCGGCACGGTCGCCTTCGGCGTGCCGGTGCAGCCCCTTCACGTAGGGCTGCGCCGCCGCGACGAGCAGGTTGAACGGGACGATCTGCCCGCCGTGGGTGTGGCCGGAGAGCTGGAGCTCCACCCCCGCCTGCACCGCCTCGGCGACGCCGCGCGGCTGGTGCGCGAGCAGGACGAGGCCGCGCTCGGGGTCGCGGCCGGCGAGGGCGCGGCGGAGGTCGTTCTCGTGCCCGCCGTTCATCCGCGCCGCGCTCCAGTCGTCGACGCCGGCGAGGTCGATCGACGCACCGGCGTCGCCGACGGTCACGCGCTCGTTGCGGAGCACGCGGACGCCGAGCCGGGGAAGCTCCTCGAGCCACTCCTCGACGCCCGAGTAGTACTCGTGGTTGCCCGTGACGAAGTAGACGCCGTAGCGCGCGCGCAGTCGCCCGAGGTGGGAGATGGCGCGCCCGAGGTCGCGCACGCTGCCGTCCACGAGGTCGCCGGTGATGGCGATGACGTCGGGACGGAGGGCGTTCGTCTGGTCCACCGCGCGGCGCACGTCGCGCTCGCCGATGGTGGGCCCGACGTGGAGATCGGTGAGCTGCGCGATGGTGAGGCCGGAGAGCGTGGGCGGGAGCCGCTCGAGCCGCACCGGCACCTCGGAGATCTCGGCCGGGCCGGTCGCGGCGCGGAAGGCGAGCGCCGCCGCGCCGCCGGTGGCGAGGGCGGCCCCGCCGGCGATCGCGCGCGCCACGAACAGCCGGCGGGCGGGATCCGCGGGCGGGTCGGGGCGCCGGCGGAGCCAGTCTGCGAGGAGCTCGCTGCCGTGCAGCGCGGCGCGGACGGCGTCGATCGCGACGAGCGCGCAGAAGAGCATGAAGGCGAGGCCGAGCCAGCCGAAGGCGACGGCCGGGACGATGCGCGCGAGCGGGCGGGGCGCGGCGCGGAGGGCGACGAGGCCGAGCGGCATCGCGAACGAGAGCACGACGAGCGACACGGTCGCGACGCGGCGCCACGGGTCGGCCATCGCGGTGTCGCGAACCAGGCGGATCCACAGGTACGTGTGCATGCCGCCGAGGACGGCGAGGCTCACGACGACGAAGATCGAGAGGGAGAGAGCGCGGCTCACGGGGGGGTTCTCTAACCCCGCGCGGCCGTCGTCGCCAGCGCGGCGTCGCCGCGGCGCCCGGGCCCCGGAGACGGCGCGGCCCGCGCGCACTCGAGCGCACGGGCCGCGGACGACGGGCGAGCGTGAGGAGGTCAGCGCCAGGCGTAGGCGCGGAGCGCGTCCCAGCGCGCCTCGAGCTCCGCGCGGCGCGACGCGTACCACCGCTCGAACCTGCGGACCTTGCCCGGGCGGCCCGCGTAGCGCGCGTAGAAGTCGGCGCGGGTGTCCTCGAGCTCGCGCAGCTCGCGGCGGATCTCGCGCGCCTCGCGCTCCCGCGGCGACTCCCAGCGCCCGTCCCGGCCCCAGTCGTGGCGCCCGTCGCGACCCCAGTCGGCCGGCGCGGGGCGGGGCGGCGGAAGGCGGTCCTCGTCGCAGGGCTTGGCGAGCGCAGCGGACGGCAGCGCGGCGGCGAGGGCGACGGCGAGGGCGAGCTTCCTCAGGGACAGGGACGTCATGGCTTCCTCCGGTGTCGTGTTACCCCTTCCACCGGAGAGACGGCCCCTCCCTTCCTTCTATTCAGCGCGCGCTCGCCTCACGCGCGCGAGGCGGGGAGTCGATCGAGCTTCGCCGCGAGGATGAAGTCGTTCTCGGACAGCCCGCCGATGGCGTGCGTCCAGAGCGTCACGTCCACCGCGCTGTAGTGGACGGAGAAGTCGGGGTGGTGGCCCTCGTCCTCGGCGAGCTCGGCCATCGCGTTCACGAAGGCGATCGCGTGGCGGAAGTCCTTGAACCGGTAGTGCTTGTGGAGCTGCGTCGCGTCCAGCCGCGCGTCCCAGCCGTCGAGCGAGCGGAGCCCCTCCTCGACCTCGCCCGGGGTCATCTTGGGGATGCCGCCCTCGCAGGGGACGCAGCGCTTCGTCGTGAAGTCCATGCCCGGGAGACCTGCGCCGGGAGGGGCGCTCGCGCAAGGCTTGGGCGGGACGTCCGCGCGCGGGCGGCGTCGGCTATCCTCGCCCGCCATGGAACGGACCTTCCTCGCGCTCGGCGCGATCTCCGCCGCGATCTCCGTCGCGGCCGGCGCGTTCGGCGCGCACGCCCTCAAGACGCGGCTCTCGCCGGACCTCCTCGCAATCTTCGAGACCGGCGCGCGCTACGAGATGTACCACGCGCTCGGCCTCATCGCGGCCGGCTGGGCGGCGGCGCGCCTCGGCGGGGCGGCGCCGGCGTGGGCCGGGTGGCTCTTCGCGCTCGGGACGCTGCTCTTCTCCGGCAGCCTCTACGCGCTCGCGCTCACCGGGGTGCGCGCGCTCGGGGCGGTGACGCCGTTCGGCGGGGTGGCCTTCATCGCGGGCTGGATCGCGCTCGCGCTGTCCGCGCTGCGGCGCTGAGCGGCGGCGCGTGCCGCGCGGCCGACGCGCCGCGCCGCGCCGCCGTCAGGGCGTGCCCTCGAACGGCAGCCCCTCGCGCGCCCAGCGGACTGTGCCTCCGTCCACGCTCGCCGCCCTTGGCGCGCCCGCCCGCTCGGCGAGGGCGGCGGCGGTGAGGCTGCGGGCGCCGTGCGCGCAGATGAAGACGACCGGCCGCCCGTCGACGAGGTGCGCGTTCGGCGCGAGGGCGAGGACGCGGAGCGGGACGTGGCGCGCGCCGGGGATCCGGCCGCGGGACCACTCGTGCGGCTCGCGCACGTCGACGAGGTCGTGCCCGCCCTGCGAGACGAGGGCGTGCGCGTCGGCGGGAGAGAGTCGGGTCATGGCGTCACGGTCTAACCGGCCGACGTCCCCCGCGCAGCCTCGCCTCGGGCCCCCTCCCGTGGCAGAGTCACGCCTCGAATGAGCGCGACCCCCCGGGATCGGTTCCCGCCGTCGATCAAGTTCCTCGCCTGGAACGAGGCTGCCGAGCGGTTCTCCTACTACGGCATGACCTCCGTCCTCGCCCTCTACATGGCGAGGAACCTCGGGCTCCCCGAGCACCGCGCCATCGCCGGCTTCCAGGTGTTCACCGCGGCCGTGTACCTGATGCCGCTCGCGGGGGCGCTCCTCGCCGACTGGGTGCTCGGCCGCTACCGCACGATCCTGTGGCTCTCGTTCGGCTACGTCGCCGGCCACGCGACGCTCGCGGTGTGGGAGAGCGGCACCGGCCTCGTGGTGGGCCTCGGCCTCATCGCCATCGGCGCGGGCGGCATCAAGCCGTGCGCCTCCGCGTTCGCGGGCGACCAGATCCCGCCCGGCCAGGAGGGGCTCCTCGCGCGCCTGTACGACCTCTACTACTGGATGATCAACCTCGGCTCGACGGTCGGGACGCTCGTCATCCCGCTGCTGCTCGACCGCGTGAGCCCGCGCGTCGCGTTCGGCGTGCCGGGCCTCGCCATGGCGGCCGCGCTCCTCGTGTTCTGGCTCGGTCGCGGCAAGTACGTGCACGCGCCGCCGCTGCGCAGCGCGCCGCCGCGCGCGCCGGGCGAGGCGGCCGAGGCGCCGGCCCGCGCGGCGCTCCTGCGCATCATGGCGATCTTCGCGCCGGTGGCGGCGTTCTGGGCGCTCTTCTTCCAGTACGGCTCGTCGTGGACGCTGCAGGCCGACCGCATGCGGCGCGACGTGCTCGGCTTCCACGTCGCCTCCGGCCAGGTGCAGACGCTCGACGCCGCCTTCGTCCTCACGCTCATCCCGGTGTTCGCGGTGTTCGTCTATCCGGCGCTCGAGCGGCGCGGGGTGCGCGTGACGGCGCTGCGCAAGATGACGGTGGGGATGTTCGTCACGGTGCTCTCGTTCGTGGCCGCGGCGCTCGTCGAGGCGCGCCTCGGCGAGGCCGGGGCGCCGCCGCACGTCGTCTGGCAGGTGCCCCAGTACCTGTTCCTCACCATCGGCGAGGTGCTCGTGTCGGTCACCGCGCTCGAGTTCGCCTACGCGGAGTCGCCGAAGCGGCTGAAGAGCGTGGTGATGGGCCTGTGGTACCTCACCATCGCCTCGGGCTCGATCCTCACGGCGGTCGTCGCCTGGGTGAACCGCTTCCAGGGCGTGGCCTACTACGCGTTCTTCGCGGTCCTCATGCTGGGCGCCGCGGTGGTCTTCGCGCTCGTCGCCTGGTGGTACCCGGCCGCGCCGGCGCGGCGCGGCGCGGCGTCCGGGGTCGCCGCCTGATCCCGGAGCCCGAGACGGACATGGCCCACGCCGAGCGCTATCCGCCCCAGGTCAAGTACATCGTCGGCAACGAGCTCTGCGAGCGCTTCTCGTTCTACGGGATGCGCTCGATCCTGACGCTCTACATGATCCAGTACCTGCTGCTCGCGCAGCAGGACGCGAAGGCCTACTTCCACTACTTCGTGATGGCGAACTACCTCACGCCGCTCGTCGGCGGGTGGATCGCCGACCGGTTCTGGGGGCGCTACCGCACGATCCTCTGGATCTCGCTCGGCTACGTGGCCGGGCACGCGGTGCTCGCCGTCTGGGAGACGCCCGCGGGCCTCCTCGCCGGCCTCTCGCTCATCGCGCTCGGCGCGGGCGGCATCAAGCCGTGCGTCTCGGCGTTCGTCGGCGATCAGTTCGGGCCGGCCCAGCAGACGCTCATGCAGCGGGTGTACGGGTGGTTCTACTGGTCCATCAACCTCGGCTCGGCCTCGGCGAACCTGCTCATCCCGTGGCTGCTGAAGCGCCACGGGGCGCCGGTCGCGTTCGCCGTCCCGGGCGTGCTGATGGCGCTCTCGCTCCTCGTCTTCTGGGCGGGGACGAAGCACTACGTGCAGGCGCCGCCCTCCGGCCCGAACCCGCACGGCTTCCTGCGCGTCGTGGCGCGCGCCGTGCGCCGCCTCGGCACCGGCCGCGCCGGCGAGCACTGGCTGGAGGGCGCGCGAGACGCGCACCCGCCGGAGGCGATCGCGGGCGCGAGGGCGGTCTTCCGCATCATGGGGGTGTTCTCGGCGGTGACGATCTTCTGGGCGCTCTTCGACCAGAAGGCGTCGTCGTGGGTCATCCAGGCGAGCCAGATGGACCTCGTCGTCCGCGGCTTCGAGATGTCGCCGGCGCAGCTCCAGGCGGCGAACCCGTTCCTCGTCATGACGCTCATCCCGCTCTTCACGTGGGGAGTGTTCCCCCTCCTCGAGCGGCGCGGCCTCGAGCTCACCCCGCTCAAGAAGATGACGGCGGGGATGTTCGTCACCGCGCTCTCGTTCGGCGCGGCGGCGATCGTGCAGACCTTCGTCGATCGCGGCGGCGCGCCGCCGAGCGCGCTCTGGCAGCTGCCGCAGTACGTGCTCCTCACGGTCGGAGAAGTGCTCGTCTCGGTGACCGGCCTCGAGTTCAGCTACACGCAGGCGCCGCGGGCGATGCGGAGCACGATCATGTCGCTCTGGTTCCTCGCGATCGCGCTCGGGAACCTGCTCACCGCCGTCTTCACGCGCCTCGTCTCGCTGCAGGGGGCCGCGTACTTCTGGGTCTTCGCCGGCCTCATGCTCGCCGCCGCGCTCGCGTTCCGCGAGGTCGCGCGGCGGTACCGCCCCGTGCCGGCGGCGGTCGACGTGGTGGCGGCGGAGGGGTGAGCGGCGCCGCGATCGAGGCGACGACACCCTCGCGATAGGACGGGTACGCGAGCGCGACGCCGAGCGCCTCGAACGCGGCCCGTCCGTCGACACGGCGACCGCCGTGCGGTCCCGGGATCCTGTCGGGCAGCGCGGGGGGGACGAGGCCGAGCGAGGCGCAGAACGCGGCCACCTCGCGCGCGCTCGCCGGCGACGAGTCCGCCGCGGGGTACGCGCCCGTGAGCCCGGAGGCGAGCGCGGCCTCGCAGAGCGCCGCGAGGTCGTCGACGTGGATGCGCGACACGACGCGATCAGGATCGCCGCCGCGCCGTGGCGCGGCCCCCGCGCGCGCATGCAGCCCGCGGCCGGGGCCATAGATCGCCGAGGCACGGAGGACCAGCGAAGACCACGGCCCCCGCGCGACGCCCCGCTCGGCGTCGAGCCGAAGCGCTCCCTCGTGAGTGCGCGGCGCCGCAGCGGTCTCGGCGTCGACGTCGCGCTGCCCGCCGTAGACCGAGGTCGACGAGAGGTACACGACGCGCCCGGGCGGCGAGAGCGTGGCGAGCAGGGCCGCCGTCGCGTCCCCCCGCACGCCGAGGCGCTCGAGCGGCGGCACCGAGAGCAGCACGGCGAAGCCGGGCGTGAGCCGGGCCGCCGCGGACGCAACGCCTCCCCACGAGGCGGGCCGGGCCGCGTCGAACGCAACCACCGTCGCGCCGCGCTCCGCGAGGGACGCGAGCGTCTCTTCGTCGCGAGCCGCCGCGACGACGGACACACCGTGCGCGAGCAGGCGTGCGGCGACGTGACGCCCAGTGTACCCACACCCGAGGATCAGCACCTCTCGCACCGACCGAGGATAACCCCCCGCGCTCGGCGCGGGAGTTCCTGAGCGTTGGCGAGACGATGCGCGGAGGCGCTTGACACCGCGGGCGGCGGGACGCTACGAGGCGAGGACAAGATGCTCGGGTGCCCGTCGAGGGCATAACAGGGAAGCCGGTGAGAATCCGGCGCGGTCCCGCCACTGTGAGTGGGGAGCCGCTCTCGTGAGCCACTCGGTCCAGCGGACCGGGGAAGGCGAGAGCGGCGTGAGAGGGGAAGGTGTTCCCCTCCGAACCCATGAGCCAGGAGACCTACCCGAGCTGGCGAGGACGCCATGCCGCAAGGCTGCCGTCCCGCGGGCGCGGAGATCGCCCGCTGGGACCCCGACATCCGGACCGTCTCGCGTCGTGCCGCGCCGGCGCTCGCCGCGGCGGCGCTCGCGTGGCCCGCCTCCGCGCGCGCGATGCACCTCGCCGACGGCGTCCTGCCGCCCGCGCAGGCGGTGCTCTGGTTCTGCGCCTGCGCACCGTTCGTGGCGGCGGCGTTCGCCGCGTGGCGCCGGGCCGGAGACGACCGGCTCGCGCGGCCGCTCATCGCGACCGCCGCCGCGCTCGTGCTCGCGCTCTCGAGCGTCGAGATCCCCCTCCCGCTCGGCACGTCGGCGCACGCGTGTGGCGTCGGGCTCGCCGCGATCCTGCTCGGCGCCCGCCGCGCGATCCTCGCCGCGCTCGCGGCCGTCGTGCTCCAGGCGTTCCTGCTCGGCCACGGCGGCGTGACCGCGATCGGCGCCGACCTCGCGTCGATGGGGATCGCCGGCGCGCTCGCCGCGCACGCCGCGTTTCGCGGGCTACGCGCCGCGCGCCTTCCTCTCGCGCTCGCTGCAGCCGCGAGCGCCCTCGCCGCGAGCGTCGCGACCTACGCGCTCGCCTCGCTCCAGCTCGCGCTCGCGCTCTCGGCGCCCGGCGCGTTCCGGACCACGCTCCTCGGCGTAGCGGCGACGTACGCGCCCGCCGAGCTCCCCATGGCGGCCCTCGAGGCCGCCGCCA
>NZ_JALCZB010000109.1:0-13781 GCF_022690745.1 Anaeromyxobacter sp. SG64
CGAGCGCCGCGGTGTCCTCGGCGGCCCGGCGCGCGGCGACCTCGCGCGCCTCCGCGAGCTGGCGCTCGAGCTCCTCCCGCCCGTCGGAGAGCGCGCCGGGCGCGGCCCCGCCGAGCGCCTCCTCGCGCCGCTCCGCGAGCCGCCGCGCCTCCGCCTCGAACTCGTTCTTCTTGCGGACGAGCAGCTCCTCGACGTCCTTGTAGACGCCGGTCCCGAAGAGCTGCTGCAGGAGCTCCTCCCGCTCCCGGGCGTCCGCGCAGAGGAGCCGCTTGAAGTCGCCCTGCGGCAGCAGCACGACGCGCGTGAACTGCTCCGCGCCCATGCCGAGGAGCTCCGTCACCTTCTCGGTCACGGTGGTCGGCTTCGTCGCGAGCGGCGCGTCGGCGCCCTCGCGCCACAGGCTCGCGGTGGGCGCCTCCTCGAGGGTCCCCTCCCCCCGCTTCTTCGGCCGCTGCCAGGCCGCGGTGCGCTCCGCGCGGTACACCACCTCGCCCAGCCGGAAGCGAAAGACCACCTTCGGCGCGGCGCCCTCCGGGGCGCGGTCGGCGCGGAGCCGACCGGTGCCGCGCGTCCCCGGCACCTCGCCGTACAGCGCGAAGGTCATGGCGTCGAAGAGCGTGGTCTTCCCGGCGCCGGTCGGCCCGTGGATGAGGAAGAGATCGGCGCCGCCGAGCGCGCCGAAGTCCACCTTCTGCGCCCGGGCGTAAGGCCCGAACGCCTGGAGCTCGAGGGTGAGCGGTCTCACGCCGCCCGCTCCCGGCGCACGACCTCCGCGAGCGCGCCCGCGAAGATCTCCCGGTGCTCCGGGCCGGGCGTCGCGCCCGCCACCGTCTCGAAGAACGCCTCGAACAGGCGGAGGTCGTCGCCCCCGGCGCCGTCCACCCGCGCCGCGAACGTCCCCTCCCCGCCGCCCGCGAGGTCCTCGCGGAGGACGTTCAGCACGTGGGCGAAGCGCGCCTGGAGCCGGTGCTTCGCGTCGAAGACGTACCCCTCGTCGCGGAGCGTCACCTCGACGAGCGCGCGCTCGAACGCGGCGAGCTCCGGACGGCGCAAAAGCTCGTCGAGCGTGCCCGAGAGCCGCACCACCTCGCGCCGGGCGCCGAGCGGGACGAGCTCGACCCGCGCCGCGCCCCGCTCGACCTCGGCCAGGACGACGCCCTTCGCGTGCCCCGCCTCGCCGAAGGAGTACTTGAGGAGCGAGCCGGAGTAGCGGACCGCGGGCGCGACCTCCTGCGGCGCGTGCAGGTGTCCGAGCGCGACGTAGTCGAACCCGCCGAGCGACGCGGCGGGCACGCAGCCGGATCCGCCCACCGCGAGCGGGCGCTCGCTGTCCGGGGTCTCGGAGGCGCCCTGGACGAAGGCGTGCGCGACGAGCACCGTCGGGAGCACGCGCGTCGCCGCGTCGGCCCGCACGCGCGCCAGCACGCGCTCGGTCGCGGCCGCATGGCCACGCAGCTCGTCGTCCCCCTCGGCGCCGCGCACGACCTCGGGATCGAGGTAGGGCACCGGGTAGAGGAACCCCTTGCCCGCGAGCTCCACCGGCTCCGCCGCGCGCGAGATCGCCCCGCGCAGGTGGACGCCGCGAGCCTCGAGGAGCCGCGCGCCGAACGCGAGCCGCTCGGCCGAGTCGTGGTTCCCGGCGATGGCGACGAGCGGCACGCCCAGCGCCGCCACGCGGTTCAGGAGGTCGTCGAGGAGCGAGACCGCCTCCGCCGACGGCACCGCCCGGTCGAAGACGTCGCCCGCCACGACCAGCGCGTCCGGTCGCGCGTCGCGGAGGAGCTCGCAGAGCCGATCGAGCGCCCAGGCCTGGTCCTCGAGCAGCGACTCCTCGTGGAGCGCGCGGCCCAGATGCCAGTCGGAGGTGTGCAGGATCCGGAGCGCCACACCGCCAGCGTACACGCCGGGCTGACATCGGGGCTCCAGCGTGGCTCGTCGCGGCGAAGCGCCGGGCTCCGGCCGCAGCGGCGGAGGTCACCGCGACGCCCCGGCGCTGCGGCCTGGAGGGCGCTCCGCCCTGGAGCACCCCCGTCGGGCTCAGGCGGGCAGCGCGGACGCGTCCGGGAGCGCCCCGCGGAGCCGCCCGAGCGCGCTCACCGCGCCACCTCCAGCGTGGGCTCGCCCTTCCTCCAGTTGCAGGGGGTGAGCTCGTCGGTCTTTAGCGCGTCGAGGACGCGGAGCGTCTCCTCCACGTTCCGCCCCACCGACAGGTCGTTCACCGACACGTGCCGGATGACGCCCGCCGGGTCGACGATGAACGTCGCCCGGAGCGGGACGCCGTCCGGGTGCAGGATCCCGAGCGCCGTCGAGAGCTCGCGCTTCGTGTCGGCGACCATCGGGAACGGCAGGTCCTTCAGCTCCGGGTGGCCGTTCCGCCAGGCGAGGTGGACGTAGTGCGTGTCGGTGGAGACGCCGAGCACCTGCGCCTCGCGCTCGCGGAAGTCGCGATCGCGCCGGCCGAACTCGGCGATCTCGGTCGGGCACACGAAGGTGAAGTCCATGGGCCAGAAGAACACCACCCGCCAGCGCCCGCGGTGGCTCTCGGGCGTGACGTCCTGGAACTCCTCGCCGGCGGCGCGGCTCACGACGGCCTTGAGGCGGTACTCGGGGAAGCGGTCACCCACGGTCAGCATTCGATCATCTCCTTCGGGGCGGCGGGATCGCCGCGTCGCAGGCAGAAGGTGCCGCCGGAGCGCTGATTTTCCCAATACATCCTTTCGACCACTTCGTTAGGCTCTGCCTATGACTCCGCTCCCGCCCCACGCCTTCACCCTGCGCCAGCTCCAGTACGCCCTGGCCGTCGCCGAGACGCTGAGCTTCCGGCGGGCCGCGGAGCGCTGCCGGGTCGCGCAGCCGTCGCTCTCGACCCAGATCGCCCAGCTCGAGTCGGCCCTCGGCGTGCGGCTGTTCGAGCGTGATCGCCGGCGCGTGCTGGTCACGGCCGCCGGCGAGGCGCTCCTCGCCCGCGCGCGGCGCGTGCTCGTCGACGCGGACGACCTCGCCGGCGCCGCGCGCGCCGCGGGCGATCCGCTCGCCGGGCCGCTGCGGCTGGGGGTCATCCCGACCATCTCGCCCTACCTCCTGCCCCGGGTCGCCCCCGCGCTCCGGGCTGCCTACCCGCGGCTCGTCCTCACCTGGGTCGAGGACAAGACGGACGAGCTCGTGCGCCGGCTCGAGGCGGGCGCGCTCGACGCCGCGCTCCTCGCGCTCGAGGCGGAGCTCGGCGACGTCGAGCACGCGGACATCGCCCGGGATCCGTTCGTGCTCGCGACGGCCCGCGACCACCCGCTCGGCGCGCGAGCGGCGCCCGCCACCGCGGCGGAGCTGCGCGGCGCCGACGTGCTGCTCCTCGACGACGGGCACTGCCTTCGCGCGCAGGCGCTCGACGTCTGCGCGCGGGCTCGCGCCCACGAGCTGGAGTTCCGGGCGACGAGCCTGCCCACCCTGGTGCAGATGGTGGCGGGCGGCGCGGGCGTGACGCTGCTCCCCGAGCTGTCGCTCGCGGCCGAGACCCGTCGCGGCGACCTCCGGCTCCGCCCGTTCGCGGCGCCCGCGCCGCACCGGACGATCACGCTCGCGTGGCGCCGCCGGTCGCCGCTCGCCCCCGCGCTCCAGCGGCTCGCGCGGACGATCCGCGGCGCCTACCCGAAGGCCGCTCGCTGAGACTCCGGCCCAGGCTCGCCGGCGAAGGGCGCCCTCGGCGAGGCCATGGCGGCCGCCGCCGAGCTCACCCCGCGCGAAGCTCGCGCGCGAACACCTCGCGCGCCCACGCCTCGATGGAGGTGGGCGTCGTCGTCGCCGGCGATCGCGGCTCGTCGGACGCGATGCGCCCGTCGTTGAGGGCGCGCGCCAGCTCCACGTACAGCGCGGCGACCTCCTCGGACAGCCCGGCCTGCACCAGGCCCGCGTGCGCGTCGGCGTAGGAGAGCTGGACGTAGGCGAGGTCCGGCTTGCCGATCGCGGCGCCGAGCGCGCGCGCGACCTCGACCGGCGTCACGTCCCGCTCGCCGTGCAGCTCCTGGATCTCCCGGCCTCGCCAGTCGAGCGCGAGGAGCCGCCGGGCGGCCACCTCTCCCACGTCGGCCGCGGCGATCTGCGCCATGCGCAGCTCGGGGGCGAGCGCGCCGGCGTAGAACCCGGCGGACCGCACGACGCCGATGGCGCTGAGGTGGTTCTCGAAGAAGTAGCCCGGGCGCAGCGCGAGCACGCTCAGGCCCGGGACGCGCCCGAGGCGCTCCTCGAGCGTGTGCAGCCCGGCCACGGGGCCGGTCCCGCTCGCGAGCTGCGCGCCCAGGCTGGAGAGCGCCACGGCGTAGGGAACGCGCGCCGCCTCCAGGCCGTCGGCGAGGATGCCCGCGACCCGATCCTGCCAGGCACGCGCGCCCGGACCGAGGTACGGCGGAAGCTGCACGAACGCCGCGCCCGCGCCGTCGAGCGCGCGCCGGACGAGCTCGGGATCCTCGACGCTGCCGACCAGCTGCTCCGCGTCCGCGTGCGCGGCGAGCGCCGCGGCGCTCCGCGCGACCACGCGGAGGGGTCGCCTCGCCTCCGCGAGCCGGCGCGCCACGGGGCTGCCGACGTGGCCGGTGGCCCCGAGGACGACGTACACCTTCTCGGCCATGCCGCGCTCCTCCCCGGGTGACATGCGACCCCGCGCCCGGCCGGGCGCGAACCGTTTGGAGTCCAACGGTGCGCGTGAGGGGCGGGCTACCGCCCGAGCGCACGCCCACGCTCGGCACCCCCCGGGTCGTGGTACCCTCCGGGCCGATGACGCGCCCCCTCGTGCTCGGCACCCTGGCCGTCGCGCTGTCCCTCCCCGCCTGCCGCGACCGCACGCCGGCCGCGGAGGCGGGCGCTCCCCCGCCAGCGGCTGCGGCGCCCGCGAGTCCGAGCGCGGACGTGCCCAGCCCGGCCGCCCCGGTCGTTCCCGTCGTTGCCCCGGAGGGCACAGGGGCCGTGCTCCCCGCCCCCGTCGCGCAGGGCGGCGCCCCTCCGGCGGAGGGCGTCCCCGCCCCCGCGCCTGCCTCCCCTGCGACGAGCCTCGTCCGCGAGGCGGTCGCCAACGACCCGACCGGCCCGATCCCCCTCTCTCGCGAGGAGGAGACGGTGGTCGATCCCGCCACCACGTTCCGGCTCGTGCTCGCGGCGGAGCTCCCGGAGGCGCGGCTCGTCCTGCTCGACGGCGCCGACGCGATCGTGCCCTCGAGCGGCACGCGCGAGGTCGGCGCGTCCTCCGCGTTCACGCTCACGCCGTCGGCGCCGCTCGTCCCCGGCTCGCGCTACCAGCTGCGTCTCGACGGCGCGCGCTCGCGCGAGATCCACGACGCCGCGGGCCGCGCGTACGCGCCGCTGAGCCTCGGCGTGCTGGTCGCGGGCGAGCCGCCGAAGCCCGAGCCGAAGCCGAAGGCGAAGCCCGCCTCGCGAAAGCGGCGCAGCCGCCGCTGACAGCGTTGAGCGTCACGGGCGTACGTGGGTCGTGGGCGGCGAGCCGTCGCTCCGGCCGCATGCGAATCCCCGGTCAGCCGGAGGTTCGGCAACCTAGCGGGCCGCCGCAGCATCACGGCGCCCACGTCCCAGATGCATGACGGTAGACAGAGGCGCCACGCCCGGTTGCTCGAATGGCGTCGGCCCGTCACCCGAGTCGCGGCGGAAGCGATCCATGTGCTCGCGCCCGAAAGTTCTCTCTGCGTGAAGCAGGTTGTGCGCTCGACAGGCGAGCCGAAGATTGTCGATCGTGGACGGCCCCCCGAGGGCGGCGGGTTGGAGGTGGTCGAGCTCGAGCTTCCAGCGGCTGTTGCAGCGGCAGCCGTCCGGACCGACCCAGGCGCAGCGCCCGCCGTCGCGCGTCCACACCGCGCGGCGCACTATCGCCGGGATCGTGGTCCTCGCCGCCGGTGGCTTCGCCGCGACCCGCTTCTCGCCCTCGGTCGAGCCTTCCTCGGAGCCCTCCTTCGCGCGCTCCTTCGAACCTTCCTTCGCGTCCTTCGTCTTCCGCTCCGGCGCGACAGCGCCCTTGCGCTTGCCGTGCTTCTCGATGGCGCAGCGGATCGCCTCGTGGAGCACCGCCGCGAGGTCGCCGTCCGGAACCTTGTGCACAGGAGTGACAGGAGCGTCTCGAGGTCCTCCTTGCAGGCGCGGTCGAGGGTGACCCGGAGCGACCAGTGCGTCTCCGAGACGGCGAGCGTCACGGCCCTTCGCTTCGGCTGCGCGACGGTGGGCGGGAGCGCAGGCCGCGAGTCGGCGATGGGGTCCGGGCCGAGGGTCGGCTCAGCAGGGCCGGCCAGTGGCGCCGCCTCGGCCCCTGCATCGGACGCCGGGAGCGGTAGCGTTGCGCTCGCCGCGGCGGGCGCGCGCTCGGTCAGCTTGCGGAGGCCAGCGCGCGGAGCGGTGCGGGCCTGGACGGAGGCGACGAGGTGCTCGACCTCGGCCCGGGTCCGGAAGGCGGCGCGAGTGAGGAGATCGTCCACGTTCTCCTCGGTGAGCACCTGGCCGAGGAGCGCCAGGGTGGACAGGCAAAGACGCCCATCCCGCAGCGGAGCTTCCAGTGTCGGAAAGCGGCGCAGCACCCGCATCGCCTGGATGCGCCGCCCGGCGGCGCCCTCGCGCAGGTGGAGCGCCTCAAGGCAATAGGCCCACAGGGACGCATGGCCGGCCTCGACGAAGGCGCGGCGCCGATCGAACTCGTCGAGGTGCAGGAGGAAGTCGACCTGGACGTTTCGTTCCTCTCCGGCGAGCTCGCGCAGGCGCAGGGCGAGGACGTTCGACTCGAGAGAAGCGGGGGCGAGCGCGGACATGGGATGCACCTCCAGTACACCCTTCGTAACACGCGAATTCCGGAGCTCCGGAGACGCTCCAGGCCCGCTCTTGCGCGGCGTTCTCCGCTGCGCCCTCGTCGGAGCCTCAAACCGATCGGCGCGCGCTTCACGCGCAAAGTGTGTGCGCGAGAGCGGCCCTCACGCGCCGCCCGTTTGCCCGAGCGCGATCGAGGCGAGAAGGCGTCAATGGGCAATGTTTCACCCACCGCAACAGGGACGCTTCGTTTCTTCGCGCGAGGGAAGCCGCGACGTCGGGGAGCACTACCGCTGGCGATAGCTGTCACGCATTGTGAACACTGGCGCGACGCTCCGGCCCATGTGGCGGGGCGAGCGCGAACGCGTGTTGCTGCACGGACCCGCGCGAAGAAACGCTGCGACGCCGGCCCGACACGACGAGACGTTCGCCTGCTCTACCGCCTCCCCCGCGTTCATCGGGTCGCGCCCGGAGCGCGTGCGCAGATCCCGTCGATGCCCGAATCCGCCCTGCGCACCGAAACCGCGGTCGAAACACCCACCGCTCGCCCGGCGAGTACCTGCACTTGTGATGAATGATGAGCCGCCGCAGGCAGCCAGCGTGTGCCGCAGCAGGGAAACGCCCGAGCGGGCAGCGCTATCGGGGCACGCGGAGCGCGCCGGCCACCGCCCGGAGGCAAGCGCTCACTCGCGATCGGCGGGCTCGTCCGAGGCGAGGCGCTCGAGCTCGGCGAGCACCGCCCGATCCGCCTCGAGGAAGTCGTAGCTCTCGAGCGTGCCCGGGCGTGCCCAGGCGATCTCGGCCACGCCGAGCGGGCGCGGCTCGACCCCGGGCTCGAGCGCGCAGCGGTAGAAGGCGAGCTCGACCTCGAGCTCCGGGTAGGCGTGAGCGTGGCGGAGGAGGAGCGGCCCCACCGCGGCGTCGCAGCCGAGCTCCTCGACGAGCTCCCGGCGCAGCGCCGCGGGCTCGTCCTCGCCCGGCTCGACCTTGCCGCCCGGGAACTCCCACTGCCCCCGCGCGCCCGCACGGTCGGGGCGCCTCGTGACGAGCAGCAGCTCCGCGCGCCGGACGACGGCCGCGACGACGCGGATGCGCCTCACGGCAGGTCGAGCGCGTAGAGCTCGCCGCGGTTCGACAGGACGTACACGCGCCGGTCCACGACGGCGGGGGTCCCCGAGATCCCGCTCCCCGGGTCGAGCACGCGCATGAGCCGTCCGCTCGACGCCTCGAGCCAGCGGAGCCCGCCGGTGGTGGCGGGGACGAGCACCCAGGCACCCGCGACGACCGGCTCGCCCGAAGGCACGCCGCGGCCGAGCGGAGACGACCAGAGCACCGTGCCGTCCTTGGCCGAGAGCGCGTACACGCCGGCGGTCGCGACCGCGACGAGCGTCCCGCCCGGCGCGAGCGCGAGCTTCACCGCCCCGGGCGCCTCGAAGGTCCAGCGCGTCTCGCCGGAGGCCGCGTCGAGCGCGAGCACCGCGCCGGAGTAGGCGGCGGCGTACACGCGATCCCCCTCCGCCACCAGGCCGTCGACGTCGAGCTCGTCGCCGGCGGGCGCGATCATCCGCTCCCAGCGCGCCGTGCCCGTCGCCGGATCGAGCGCCGCCACGAAGCCGTCGGAGTACGCCGCGTAGACCGTGCCTCCGCGCACCTGCACCGGCGCGGCGCCGCGGATGGTGAAGCCCGGGCGCGGCTCGCGCCGGTGATGCCACTTCCAGGCGCCGGTCTTCGCGTCGAGCGCGAAGACGGTGTCCTGCAGGCTCGCCACGTAGAGCGTGCCGCCGACGACGGCCGGGCGGGTCCCGAGCTCCTCCTTCGCGTCGTAGCGCCAGCGCTCCTTGCCCGTCGCGAGCGCGACCGCGTAGAGCCGCCCGTCGCTCGAGCCGGCGTAGACGGTGCCGCCGTCGATCGCCGGTGGGCCCGAGAAGCCGCCCTCCGTCTTGAGCTCCCAGGCGACCCTCCCGTCGTCGCGGATCGCGTGGAGCCAGCCGTCGCGGGTCCCGAACACTACGATCCCGCTCGCGGGATCGACGGCGAGGCCGCCGGGCTCGCGCGGCTTCCACTCGAGCGCCTGCGGCGTGACCACCGACCGCTGCCAGGCGAACCGGTAGAGCTCCCGCGGCGCGGGGGGCAGCCCGCTCCTCATGCCGGGAGCCGTCGCGGCGAGCGCGAGCGCGAGGGCGAGCGCCGTCATCTACTTGCCGCCGAGCTTGCCGAGCCGCTGCGACGCCTCGGGCGCGAGGGGCGACTCCTTGTGCTGCTCGGGGAACGCGGCCAGCACCTGGCGCGCCTCGTCCGTCTTGCCGGCGGTGGCGAGCACGCGGGCGCGGTCGAGATCGGCGCGATCGGCGAACGCCGGCGCCTCCTTCGCCATCCGCGCGAACCCTTCGGCCGCCGCGGCGAGGTCACCCTTCCCCTCGGCCGCGAGCGCGAGCCCCTCGAGCGCGCCGAACCGGAGCGAATCGTCCTTGTCGGCGGTCTCGAGATACCGCTGGTAGGCCGCCCTGGCGGGCTCCCACTCGCGAAGGCGCAGGTGCGCGTCCCCCTTCGCGAGCGCCGCGAGCGCCGCGGCGCTGCCGCCGTGCTGCGCGAGCACCTGGTCCGCCGCGCCGACGATGGCGCGCTGGTGCGCCTCCTCCGTCGGGAAGAACGGCCCCGGCTGGCCGGGGAGCGGCACCGCCGACACCGTCCCGCCGACCGTCTCGAGCATCTGCGAGACCGCAGCGCCGGAGGCCTCGGACCGGTGCGACTGCACGACGAGCACGACCACCGCGAGGAGCACGAGCACGACGGCCCCGCCGCCGAGCAGGACGGCCTGCCGCTTCCGGGCCGCGACCCAGCCGGCGGCCTGCTCCGCCGCGTGCTGGAACTTGTCCGGCTCCTTCATGTCCTTGCGGGTGATGACGCTGGGCTTCGACGACATGGCACCTCTCGGGGGCGCAACGCGCGAGATTCCTGAAGAAAACCGGGCCAATCTAGAGGGCCGGGGCAGAGGCCGTCAAGCGAAAGCCGGACGGCCGCTCACCCGCGCCGCTTCGGCGGCGGGCGGCTGCGGCGCTTCCGCTCCCGGAAGACGAGCCGCATCGGCACCTCCAGCCCGAAGGCGGCGCGGAAGCGGTTCTCCACGAAGCGGCGGTACGGCTCGCCGATCGCCTCCGGCCGGTTGCACTGCATCACGAAGGTGGGCGGCGCGTAGGCGACCTGGGCGACGTAGTACAGCTTCACCGGGTGGCCCTTCGCGAGGGGAGCGGGGTGCTCCTCCTGGATCGTCTCGAGCAGCTCGTTCAGGGCCGGGGTCGGGAAGCGGGCGCGGTACTGCTCGACGAGCCGCGCGGCGCGCTCGAGCACGCGGGTGACGCCGCGCCCTTCCTTCGCCGAGACGAACAGCATCGGCGCGAACGAGACGAACGGCAGCCGCTTGTACAGCTCCTTGCGGTACCAGTCCTGCGTCGCGCCCTCGCGCTCCGCGACGTCCCACTTGTTCACCACGATGAGGAGCGCCTTCGACTTCTCGGAGATGAGCCCCAGCAGGCGCGCGTCCTGCTCCACGCCGGCCTCCGTCGCGTCGAGCAGGCAGGCGACCACCTCCGCCCGGTCGATGGCCTTCATCGAGCGCACGACGGAGTACGCCTCCACGCTCTGGGCGATGGCGCTCTTGCGCCGGATCCCGGCGGTGTCGGTGACGACGAAGCGCTGGCCGCGGTGCTCGACGAGGGAGTCGATCGCGTCGCGCGTCGTCCCGGGGACGTCGGAGACGACGAAGCGCTCCATCCCGAGGAGCGCGTTCACGAACGTGCTCTTGCCGACGTTCGGGCGGCCCACGATGGCGAGGCGGATGTCGCCCTTCGGCCGGTCGTCCTCGCTGACCTCCTCCGGCTCCTCGGCGTCCTCGGGGGCCGGCGGGGCCTCCGGGAGCGCGAGCTTCGCGACGATCGCGTCGACCAGCTCCCCCACCCCGCGGCCGTGCTCGGCCGAGACGGTGTGCACGTCCCCGAAGCCCAGCCGGAAGAACTCCGCGAGCGGGATCTCCTCCTCGGTGCGGGCGGTGTCCACCTTGTTCACCGCCACGAATAGCGGCTTGCCCGCGCGGCGCAGCAGGTCGGCGACGGCGGAGTCCACCGGCGAGAGCCCCTCGCGCCCGTCGACGACGAGCACCACCGCGGCGGCCTCCTCGACCGCGAGCTGGGCCTGCCGGCGGACCTGCGCCATGAGCCGGTCGGACGACTCCGGCTCGAACCCGCCGGTGTCCACGACCGACAGCGCCCGGCCCTCGAAGGTGAAGTCGGCGTAGTTCCGGTCGCGGGTGACGCCCGGCACGTCCTGGACGATCGCGGCGCGGCGGCCGGCGATCCGGTTGAAGAGCGTGGACTTGCCCACGTTGGGGCGGCCGACGAGCGCGACGAGCGCGCGCGGCGCGGGGACGGTGGGCGCGCTCACAGGCCGAGCCTCTTCAGCGCGGTGGCGCGCTCGCTCCAGCGCTCCTCCACCTTGACGGTCAGCCCCAGGAAGACCTTGCAGCCGAGGAGCCGCTCGAGGTTCTCCCGCGCGCGGGTCCCGATCTTCTTCAGCATCGCGCCGCCCTTGCCGATCACGATCGCCTTCTGCGACTCGCGCTCGACGAGGATCACCCCCGAGATGCGGACGAGCCCGCCGTCGTCGCGGCGCTCGGCCTCGTCGAATTCCTCGATGTCCACCGCGACCGAGTACGGGATCTCCTGGCGCGTCTGGAGCATCACCTGCTCGCGCACGTACTCCGCGGCGAGGGCGCGCTCCGCCTGATCGGTGAGCTGGTCGGGCGGGAAGAGCGGCGCCTCCGACTCGGGCAGGTGCTTCCCGAGCACCTCGAGCAGCGTGTCCACGTTCTCGCCGGTGAGCCCGGAGAACGGGACGATGTCGGTCCACGCGTGGAGGCCCTTGTACGCGTCGATGACGGGCAGGAGCGTCGCGCGCGGCGCCCGGTCCATCTTGGAGATCCCCAGGATGGCGGGCTTCCGCCGCCGGGCGACCTCCTCGATCGCCCAGCGCGTCGACTCGCCGACCTCCACCCGGCCGTCGGGCCCCGTGCCCGCCTCGACGAGCATCAGCACCGCGTCGACCTCGTCGAGCGTGGTGAGCGCGACCTCGACCATCCGCCGGTTGAGCGGCCCCTTCGCGCGGTGCAGGCCGGGCGTGTCGAAGAAGGCGATCTGGGCGCCCTTCGCGTTCCAGATCCCGAGGATGCGGGTGCGGGTCGTCTGCGGGCGCGGCGTGACGATCGCGACGTGCTCGCCGAGCACGCGGTTCAGGAGGGTGGACTTGCCGACGTTCGGCCGCCCGACGATGGCGACGAACCCGGCGCGGAACGGGGGCTGCTTCTTGCTGGTCATGAGGTGATCGCGCCCGCCGGCGGCACGACGGCCACCGGCGGGCGCCTGGGTTTCCTTGCGGCGGAGCCTTACGGCTGCGCGCCGCGGGTGATGGTGACCTTCTCGAGCTTTACCTTCGCGTTGCCGGTGCGGGCGATCTTGGGCACGAGCTCCTCGCCGCGCACCACCTCGCCGAAGATCGTGTGCCCCTTGTCGAGCCAGGGGGTCGCGATCTCCGTGATGAAGAACTGCGAGCCGTTGGTGTTCGGGCCGGCGTTGGCCATCGCGAGGAGGCCGCCCTTCGTGAACCGGTTGTCCGGGCCGATCTCGTCCCCGAACTTGTAGCCGGGCCCGCCCGTGCCGGTCCCCAGCGGATCGCCGCCCTGGATCATGAACTCGGGGATCACGCGGTGGAACACCGTGCCGTCGTACAGCGGCTTCTTCTGCTTCTGGCCGGTGCGCGGGTCCGTCCACTCCTTCGTCCCCTCGGCGAGGCCGACGAAGTTCTCGACGGTCTTCGGCGCCTTCTCCGGCAGGAGCTTCACGACGATCTCGCCGAGAGAAGTCTGAAACGTCGCGTAGAGCTGCTCAGCCATGTCCGTCCTCCCGTCCTCCCCGGCGCGGTTCGACCGCCCGGGCGACGCCGCTCACTTGCAGGTGGGCGCCTTGTTCGTGATGGTGACCTTCACGAGCTTCGTCTGGCCGTTCCCGGCCCGCGCGATCGGCGCCACGAGCTCACAGCCGCACACTCCCTCGCCGATGTGCACGTACCCGCACACGCCCCCCGGGGCGTTGCACGGCTTGGGATCGAGCCAGGGGGTCGCCACCTCGGTGATGAAGAACTGCGAGCCGTTCGTGTTGGGGCCGCTGTTCGCCATCGCGAGCTGGCACCCCTTCGCGAAGGGCTTCGCCGGCGGCTTCTCGAGCTCGTCCTCGAAGCGGTACCCGGGATCGCCCGAGCCGAACGGCCGGCCGTTCGGCGCCGCCGTCGCGCCGAGCGCCGCGCCGCGAGAGAGCGGATCGCCGCCCTGGATCATGAAGCTCGGGATGACGCGGTGGAACAGGGTGCCGTCGTAGAGCGGCTCGGTCACTCTCCGTCCCGTCGTCGGATCCGTCCAGGTCTTCTTGCCCTGGGCGAGCTCCACGAAGTTCTCGACGGCCTTCGGCGCCTTCCGCGGGAGCAGCTTCACGCCGATCGTTCCGCGCGAGGTCTCGAAGACGGCGTACTGGTCCTTGCCCTGTCCGCCGGCGGCGGGGGTCGCTGCGCGCGCCGCGGGCGCGGCGAGGGCAGCCGCGAGCGCGGCGAGGAGCACGGTGGGTCTCGTCATATGCGCGGGATGCTAGCCACCGGCCGGGGTGCGGGCAAATGGAAAGAAGGAAAGAAGGCTCGGGCGGGAAGCGAGTTCACTTCTCGCGACGCGTCCCCTTGCGGGCCTTCTTCTTCTTCGGCGCCCTGGGGGCGCTGCGCTTCGCGCGCGGCTTCACCGGCTTCGTGCGCGCCCGCTTCGCGGGTGCCGGCTCGCTCGGCGGCTCGGCGCCGGGGCCGGGCGACGGCGTCGCCGCGGCGGGCGCGAGCTCAGGCGCAGGCGCGGGTGGGGCCTCGCCCTGCTCGCGCTCGGGCTGCGGCGCCGGGGCGGGAGCCGGCTC